>CAZMXH010000560.1:0-2083 GCA_964570165.1 uncultured Actinomycetes bacterium | reverse complement strand
CGCTCGCCTTCGCGTGCTCGCTCTTCGGGCTGGAGTGCGAGGAGTTCATGGTCGGGTCGAGCTACGCCCAGAAGCCGTACCGCCGCTCGATGATGGAGACCTGGGGCGCTACCGTGCACCGCTCCCCGAGCACGCTGACCGAGTCCGGTCGCGGGCAGGCGGCGCACCCGACCGGATCGCTCGGCATCGCGATCTCCGAGGCCGTCGAGGTGGCGGCTCAGCGCGAGGACACGAACTACTCGCTCGGCTCCGTGCTCAACCACGTGCTGCTGCACCAGACCGTGATCGGGCAGGAAGCCATCGCACAGCTCGAGATGGCCGGCGAGGAGCCCGACGTCGTGATCGGCTGCGTCGGCGGGGGGTCGAACTTCGCCGGCCTGACGTTCCCGTTCGTCCGCCGGGTGCTGCGGGGGGAGGCCACGATCCGCTTCGTCGCCGCCGAGCCCGCAGCGTGCCCGACCCTGACGAAGGGCACCTACCGCTACGACTTCGGCGACACTGCCGGCCTCACTCCGCTGATGCCGATGTACACGCTGGGTCACGACTTCGTCCCGCCGCCGGTGCACGCCGGCGGGCTGCGCTACCACGGTGACGCGCCGATGGTGTGCGGCCTGGTCAAGGCCGGCGTCGTCGAGGCCCGGGCGTACCGGCAGAACGAGGTGTTCGCCGCCGCCGTCCAGTTCTCCCGCGCGGAGGGCATCATCCCGGGGCCGGAGCCGGCGCACGCGATCCAGGCCGTCGTTCAGGAGGCCGAGGCGGCGCGGCGGGACGGCGAACCGCGCGTGATCCTCTTCGGCCTGTCGGGGCACGGCCACTTCGACCTGAGCGCATACGACGCGTACCTCGCGGGACGTCTCGAGGATCCGGAGTTCTCGGAGACCGACATGGAGGAGGCTCTCGCTCGCCTTCCGGAGACCCCGGCCATCGCGTAGCTCGACCGTTTACCTGCCATCCAGACAGGCTCGCGTTGATCAACGAAAGATCTCTGCCACCCGCAGGGGTCAAAGCACAGATCGCCCATGGTCAAGCGCAGAGAGGGGTTAGCACGGCAGCATGAGTATCGAGCTGGGCCAGATCGGAGTCTGGCAGCGCGGCAACGCCCTGGACGGGGCACTCGCCACGGAGGTCGAGCGGCTGGGCTACGGGGCGATATGGGTTGGTGGTTCGCCGCCCGCGGATCTCCAGCTTGTTGAGAACCTGCTCGACGAGACCAGCACCATCACCGTGGCGACCGGCATCGTCAACATCTGGCGCGCCGACGCGGACGAGGTCGCGGCGTCCTACCACAGAATCGCGGCCAAGCACCGCGACCGCTTCGTGCTCGGCATCGGTGTCGGGCATCCTGAGCGGACGAACCGGTACGCCCGCCCGTACCACGCCCTGGTGAGCTATCTCGACCAACTGGACTCGGCCGGAGTCCCGGCCGATCGGCGGGTGCTCGCGGCACTCGGCCCGGCAGTGCTGCGACTCGCTGCAGAGCGAAGCGCGGGCGCTCACCCCTACCTCACCCCGCCGGCCCACACCCGACGGGCACGCGAGACCCTGGGGTCCGGCGCGCTTCTCGCCCCGGAGCACAAGGCGGTGCTGGAGGCGGATCCGGCCCGCGCCCGGGAGATCGGCCGCTCGTCGATCGCGCGGTACCTGCAACTGCACAACTACCGGACCAACCTGCTCCGTCTCGGCTACACCGAGGACGACCTCTCCGGCGGCGGCAGCGACCGGCTCGTGGACGATCTCGTGGCGCACGGCGACCCCTCGGCCGTCGCCAGCAGCATCACCGGACACCTCGACGCAGGCGCCGATCACGTCTGCGTCCAACTTCTCGGCGACAACCTGCTCGAGGAGTACCGGCGGCTGGCCGCCGAACTACTGTGACTCCCACCAACCCTGCTTCGAACCGTGCTGGTGTACCGCTCGGGCATCGAGTCGGTTCCCGAGAGCCAGCGGCTGTCGGCCCGTTCGCTCGGCCTGACCCAGTGGCCGGCCCGCAAGCGGATGGCGATCGTGTTCCAGTCGCTCCCCGGTGTCCCTCGGCCGGTTGACCACGTTCAGGGGGGCCGCCGGTGGTTCCCCAGGCGCGTGC
>CAZMXH010000559.1:0-2105 GCA_964570165.1 uncultured Actinomycetes bacterium | reverse complement strand
TTGGGTCCTCTACCAGGGCTCGAGCCCTGGTAGAGGACCCAACCGGGTCGTTAACGTGATCAATCGGGGGGCGCGCTACAGCGCGAGGTCATCGGCCACCGCGCGCAGCACGGACGCCACCTTCTGCGCGCTCCGGCGATCAGGCTGACGTCCCCGCCGGTAGCTGTTGGACAACCCATCGAGCAGCTTGATCAGGTCCTCGATAATGGTCACCATCTCGTCGGGCTTCTTCCGCTGCGCAGCGACCACGGACGGCAGCGGGTCCAGGACATGGACGGACAGCGCCTGCTCGCCGCGCCTGCCTGCGGCCACGCCGAACTCGACCCGCTGGCCGGCCTTGAGCGACGCCACGCCAGCGGGCAGCGCGGACGAGTGGACGAAGACGTCGCCGCCTTCGTCCTTGGACAAGAAGCCAAAGCCCTTCTCGGCGTCGTACCACTTAACCTTGCCGGTAGGCACGGGAGACCTCGTTCGTTGTCGGTATCGCCAGTATGTCGGTACCGTGCCGGACGGTCGCCCGGCTTTGTAAACGGGACCGACACAAGCGTAGTGCCGTACCGTCAGATTTCATGGCTCAGGGCACGATGGAACCACTGCCGACGGTCCGGGCGATCCGTTACGTCGAACCACTGCGCGAGGGTGGCTCCCTGCCCGGGCTCGTCGAGGCGGATGATCTTGGCACCTACGTCGTCAAGTTCCGCGGTGCAGGGCAGGGTCTCTCCGTACTGATCGCAGAGGTGATCGTCGGCCGCCTTGCGCAGCGGCTCGACATTCCCGTCCCTGCGCTGGCCGTCGTCGAGCTCGACGAGGCCATCGCCCGGACGGAGCCCGATCCTGAGGTCCAGGCGCTGCTCTTGGCCAGCGCGGGACGCAACCTCGGCGTCGACTTCCTTCCGCGCGCGCTCGGTTACGACGGCATCGGCTGGCGGCCCGATCCCGCAGCGGCCGCGATGATCCTCTGGCTGGACGCGCTGACCGTGAACGTCGACCGCAGCTGGCGGAACCCGAACCTGCTGGTCTGGCACCACCAGCTGTGGGCAATCGACCATGGCGCCTGCCTGGTGTTCCAGCACACCTGGCCAGATGTCGCGGAGTTCGCACGGCGCCCCTACCCGATCAACGATCACGCCCTCGCGCCGTACGCGCGCGGGATGCGAGTCGCTGATGCGGAGCTCGCGCCACTCGTCACAGGAGAGTTGCTGTCGGACGTGGTGGCGCTGGTGCCGGAGGACTGGCTGCCCGCGGAGTACCGCGCCACCTACGTCACGTACCTCGAGGCCAGGGCGAGGGCGTCCACCACCTGGCTGCCCAAGGAGGTCGCGTGAACGTCTTCGAGTACGCGCTCATCCGCATCGTTCCCCGGGTAGAGCGGGGTGAGTGTCTCAACGCCGGGGTCCTCGTCTACTGCCAGGAGCTGGACTACCTCGGGGCCGACGTCCACGTCGACGAGGAGAAGGTGCTCGCGCTCGACCCGTCCGCCGACATCGAGGCCATTACCACGGCGGTGAACGCGCTCCGTACAGCGTGTGCCGGTACCGCCGGCCCGGCATCCACGATGAGTCCGGGGGACCGGTTCCGCTGGCTTACCGCGCCGCGCAGCACGGTCGTTCAGCCAGGCCCCGTGCACAGCGGGCTCACCGAACAGCCGGCTGCCGAGTTGGCCCGGCTGTTCGATGAGCTCGTGCGGTAGCGCCCGTCAGCTGGGAGCGGCGACCTTCTCGCGCTCGACGGCCGGCAGGAACGCGTAGGGCCGGCCCTCGACGTGCAGCTGAGGCAGCCTCCGGTCCCACGAGTCGGGCAGCCACCAGTTCGCCCTCCCCAGCAGGTGCATCACCGCCGGAACGAGCAGCATCCGCACCACCGTCGCATCGATCAGGATCGCGGCCGCCATCCCGACGCCGATGACCTTGATGAACACGTCGTCGCTTGGGATGAAGGCGGCGAACACCACGATCATGATCGCCGCGGCCGCCGTGATGACCCGGCCCGTACCGGCCAGTGCGTCCACGATCGCGCGTCCGTTGTCGCGGGCACGGACCCAGGACTCACGCATCCGGCTGATCAGGAAGACCTCGTAGTCCATCGACAGTCCGAAGAGCACCGCG
>CAZMXH010000558.1:777-2109 GCA_964570165.1 uncultured Actinomycetes bacterium | reverse complement strand
TCGCCACCGCCCGCGAACGCCTCGTCGAAACGATCAAGGACGGCGCGCCCACCATCAAGGGCTGGGGCGGCCGCATCCTCATCGCGGTCGGCGCATGGTTCATCAGCCTCGGCATCTTCGCCGACTACTTCTCCGAGCTCTTCCCCGTCTGACAGGTGAATCTCCTTGTGGTCGCGGGATTTGGGGCGCGCCAGCGGGTCGGGCGGAGCCCGACATCTCGAAGGGTTGCGCTGATGGTGTGGGTCAGGCGGCGGGTGTGTCGATGGTGACGTGGTGGCCGAGGTGCTCGAGTCTGCGTACGAGGCGGCGGGTCTCGGCTTCGGTGTTGTTGAACCGGTCGTAGAAGTCGCCGCCGAGGTCTTGGTAGGCGCAGTCCTCGGTGAGCATCCACCAGATCGCGATCAGCATCGAGTGCGCGATCGCGACGATCGCGCGTTTGCGGCCGATGCGTTTGACGAGCCGGTAGTAGCGGGCTCGCAGCCATGAGTCCTTCTGTCGGGTCGCGGCCCACGCGGCCTGCACGAGCGTCTCGGCCAGCCACGGGTTGCCGTGGGTGGTACGCCCGGAGCGGTGCCTGCCCGCGGACTCGTTGTTTGGGAATGTCAACTTCATTTGGCCCCAGTGTGATGGCTTTGTCCCGTGTCAAGGTTCCCGAGACAGGCCAAAGTTGGGCCTGACCCTGAGGAGAACCGATGGCACGACCCCCGTCGAGATCGGCGGAGGACAAGATCCGCATCGTGCTTGCCGTCCTGCGCGGTGAGCTGAGCGTCGCCGAGGCCGCCCGCCGAGAAGGCGTGTCGCAGACGTCGATCGCGAACTGGCGTGACCAGTTCCTCGACGGCGGCCAACAAGCGGTCGCCGCCGGCGGGCCGACCAAGCCGACCAGCCGCGAGCAGCAGCTCGCCGCGGAGAACGAACAACTGGCCGCCGCCCTCGGCGAAGCGCACATGGAGCTTCGCCTGTGGCGCAAAGGGGGGGCTCTCTACCCGGCTTCGACGAGCTCGACGCGGAGCGGCGGGCGGTCGGCATGACCGTCGTCGCGTTCTGCGAACAGCTCGGCATCCCTCGCCCGACCTGGTACCGGTGGCGCGCAGCGGGCAGCTCGACGAAGGGCCCGTGGCCGACACCGGCCCAGGACGCCGTCGAGGCCGACGCCAAGGCCCTCGCCGCGGGGTGGGACGCCTGGGGGCACCGCAAGCTGGCTGAGCTCAAGCGGGTCGGGATCGACGACGTCGAGCCCGGGCCCGTCAGTGACTCGACGATGTACCGGGCGTTGCGCCGCAACGGGCTGTGCCTGCCCGTCGGGCACACCAGCGAGGTCCGCCAGCTCGC
>CAZMXH010000558.1:0-767 GCA_964570165.1 uncultured Actinomycetes bacterium | reverse complement strand
GACGAGGTCGCGCATGCGGTTCTTCATGTCCTCGTCCGCCAGCTCGCCGGTGTCCGCCGGGAGGCGTTCATCGTCCCGCCCACACGGCGCAACCGGCTGTGGCAGGCCGACTTCAGCGAGTTCGAGACCCTCGGCGCCGGTACCTGGAACCTGGGTGGGGTGGTCGACTACTGGGCGAAGGTCAACCTCGCCTGCACCGTCACCGTGACCAAGACGACCAAGGATGCGATCGCGTTCTTCGAGACGGCGTTGGCCGAGGTCGAGGTCCTCCTCGGCGTCGACTGGATCACCGATCTCACCGACCCCGAGACCGGTGAGATCGGCAAGCTGCGGATCGTCACCGACAACGGTCCGTGCTTCAAGAGCGGCGGGTTCGCCGCGTGGGTCGCGTCGAAGCGTCACATCACCCACATCCGCACCCGCAAGAAGGCGCCCTGGACCAACGGTCAGGTCGAGCGGTTCTTCGGGGCGCTGAAGTACGAGCGGCTCTACCGCCACGACATCGGTGACGGCGTCGCCCTCGCCGCCCACGCCACCAGCTTCAGGACGACCTACAACTCGATCCGACCGCACGAGACGATCGGCATGGCCCGCCCGCTCGAGCGCTACCGACAGACCCCGACATCCAACTTCCCCGACCCCGGATCTGTCTCAGGACCTTGACACGGGACAGGTGAAGGTGCGGCCCCACTCCGAGAATGGGGCGTTGGATGCGATGGCGATCGACGCTTGTTCGTCGCGTTCGGTGATCACCTGGAAGAGCAGTT
>CAZMXH010000557.1:1474-2129 GCA_964570165.1 uncultured Actinomycetes bacterium | reverse complement strand
AACTTCCCGGTCAACCGGGCCAAGCAGTTCGTCCCGGTGACCCCCGCCGGCTACGTGATCGGCGACGGCATCCTCTTCCACGAGGAGGACGACAGGGTCGTGTTCGTCGGTCGTGCTCCCGTGGCCAACTGGCTGCGGTTCCAGGCGCAGTCCGGTGGCTACAACGTCGAGGTGACCATGGACGACCGGTCCCCGTCCCGGCCGTACGGCCGGGCCGTCTCACGCAAGTACTGGCGGTTCCAGATCCAGGGGCCGAACGCCTGGCAGGTGATCGAGAAGCTGAACGGCGGCCCGGTGGAGGACGTCAAGTTCTTCCACATGTCGCACCTGAACGTCGGCGGCGAGCGGGTACGCACGTTGCGGCACGGCATGGCCGGCGCGCCGGGACTGGAGCTGTGGGGCCCGTACGAGACGCATGAGAAGGTGCGCAACGCGATCCTCGAGGCCGGGCAGGAGTTCGGCATCGAACCCGCGGGCGCCCGGGCCTACTCGTCGAACACGCTGGAGTCGGGGTGGATCCCGTCGCCGCTGCCGGCGATCTACACCGGTGAGGAGCTACGGCCGTACCGCGAGTGGCTCGGCGCGGACAGCTACGAGGCGGTCAACGCGCTGGCCGGTAGCTTCGTCTCCGACAACATCGAGGACTACTACCTCA
>CAZMXH010000557.1:0-1464 GCA_964570165.1 uncultured Actinomycetes bacterium | reverse complement strand
CTACCTCAACCCGTGGGAACTCGGCTACGGCAACTTCGTCAAGTTCGACCACGACTTCATCGGCCGGGACGCGCTAGCCGCAATCGACCCCGAGGCCCAGCGAAAGAAGGTCACGCTCGAGTGGAACGCCGCCGACGTCGGCGCCATCGTGGCGTCGGTGTTCGACCCCGAGACTGACCGCTACCAGTTCTACGACCTGCCGAACCCGAACTACGGGTCGTCCAACTACGACTCGGTGCTCGACGCCGACGGCAACCTGGTCGGCCTGTCGCTGTTCGCCGGCTACAGCGCCAACGAACGCCGCGCCCTGTCACTGGCGACCGTTGACCCGGACGTGCAGATCGGGGACGAACTGCAGCTGATCTGGGGCGAACCGGAAGGTGGGACGGCCAAGACCACCGTCGAACCCCACGAGCAGTACACGATCCGTGTCCGCGTCTGCCCAGTGCCTTACACCGAGGTCGTCCGCACCGAGTACGCCGCCGGGTGGCGTACGAAGCAGTCCGCCTAGCGAAGCAGGCGCAGCGCGACACCGACATCCTCCCCACCGCCGGCATTGGCTGCCTCTGCCGTGTGGCAGAAGCGCTATGGATTGACGAGCGCCTGGCGCACGATTATCAGTTCCACTTCATCCACGATGACGTGCCCGGCCGTTGAGCAGCAATGCAAGTCGTGAATTCAGATCGAGGAGCAAGCGCCATACCCGACTAATCCCGGAGGCGGGACGCATGACGCTTTTCATCTCGTCGACGTTGAACGGCATCACGCTGGGAGCAATGCTGTTCATCCTCGCCTCCGGGTTCACTCTGGTCTACGGGCTGATGCGGATCCTGAACCTGGCCCACGGCGGAATCTTCCTCTGGGCCGGCTATCTCACCGTGACGCTGGTGACCACCACGGGGAACTACCTTCTCGGCCTAGTTGCGGCCGCCATCGTCATCGCCGTGAGTGGCCTCGCGTGGGAGCGGCTGTTCGTCCGCCAGGTACAGGGCGACGTCCTCGGCGAGGTGCTGCTGACCGTCGCGTTCTCCTTGATCTTGGCTGATCTTGCTCTGGTGATCTGGGGCGGAAACCCTCATACCGTCACCATGCCCGAGTCCCTGCGCGGCTCGGTGCAGATCCTCGGCTCCCCGGTCCCGTGGTTCCGAGCGATCGTCGTCGTCACCGCTGTCGCCGTGATGGCGGGGTTCTGGTACGTCTGGCAGCGGACCAAGGTCGGTGCGCTGATCCGTGCGTGCGTCGACGACAAGGAGATGGTCCAGGCACTAGGGATCAACACGCAGCGCATCTACCAGGGTGTCTGGCTCGTGGGGCTGTCACTCACCGCGGTCGCGGGTGCCTTCGGAGCCGTACTGATGAGCATGTTTCCTGGTCTGGACTTCCAGGTTCTCGTGCTGGCCTTGATTGTGGTCGTGATCGGCGGCCTCGGAACCATCTGGGGTGCAGCAGTCGGGAGCCTGATCG
>CAZMXH010000556.1:0-2139 GCA_964570165.1 uncultured Actinomycetes bacterium | reverse complement strand
CCCGCCCCGCCTGCCGAACGTGATCGAACCGCTCACAGCCGGGTCGCCAGGATGTCCGTGACCAGGATTCCCCGCGCGCCGAGCTCCCACAGGTCGTCCATGATCCGCTGTGCCTCGGCCCGCGGCACCATCGCGCGGACGGCCACCCAGCCCTCCCGGTGCAGCGGCGACACGGTCGGCGACTCGATGCCGGGGGTCAGGCGGCAGGCCTCGTCGACCCGCTCCACCCGGATGTCGTAGTCCATCATCACGTACCGCCGCGCGGTGAGCACTCCACGCAGCCGGCGTACGAGCAGCGCGACCTGCGGGGACTCCTCCGCCCGGGCATGACCCACGAGCACGGCTTCCGACCGCAGGATCGGCTCGCCCACGATCTCCAGGCCGGCCTGCTGCAGGGTCGCGCCCGTCGACACGACGTCCGCGATCGCGTCCGCCACGCCGAGTTCGACGGCGTTCTCGACTGCCCCGTCCAGCCGCACGACCTCGGCATCCACACCGACCTCGGCCAGGTACTTGCCCAGAATTCCGGCGTACGACGTCGCAACGCGCCGCCCGGCGAGGTCATGCACGCTCGCCGCGGTACCGGGGCGAGCGGCGAGCCGGAAGGTCGAGTGTGCGAAATCCAGCCCCAGGATCTCTTCGGCGGGCGCTCCCGAGTCGAGCAGCAGATCACGCCCTGTGACCCCCACCTCGAGCGTGCCGGAGCCGACGTACACGGCCACATCGCGGGGCCGGAGCAGGTAGAACTCGACGTTGTTGTCAGGGTCGCGGAGCGTGAGCTCGCGGCCGTCACCGGGCTGGCGGTAACCCGCCTCGCGCAGCATCTCCGCCGCCGGGCCCGCCAGCGCGCCCTTGTTGGGCACGGCGACCCGCAGCGGCGCCGGGACGTCCCTCGGCGTGTCAGAGCTCGGCATACACGTCGTCCAACGTCAGGCCCCGGGCGAGCATCAGCACCTGCACGTGATAGAGCAGTTGCGAGATCTCCACCGCTGCGCGCTCCAGCGACTCGTGCTCGGCGGCCATCCACGCCTCGGCCGCCTCCTCGACGACCTTCTTGCCGGCGTCGTGCACGCCACGCCGCACCGCGTCCACGGTGCCCGAGCCGGGCTCACCGGACGCCACCTTCGCGGACAGCTCCGCCCACAGGCCGTCGAACGTCTTCACAACGTTCCAGCCTACGGCCTGACGCTCTTCCGCCCGCCGCAGGCTCACAGCGCCGCCTTGCGGAGCGTGAGGGCGGTCGCGAGCGCGGCCTGGGCCGCCTCGTAGCCCTTGTCCTCCGACGAACCCGGCAGTCCCGCCCGGTCCAGGGCCTGCTGCTCGGTGTCGCAGGTCAGAACGCCGAACCCCACCGGCATCCCGGTCTCGACGCTGACCCGGACGAGCCCGGACGTCGCGGCCTGGCACACGTACTCGAAGTGCGGGGTGCCGCCGCGGATCACCACGCCGAGCGCCACGGCGGCGTCGAACCCGGTGCGCGCGAGCCGGGCGCACCCCACCGGAAGCTCGAACGATCCCGGCACCCGCACCACGACCGGGTCGTCGACATCGGCCTCGGTCAGCGCCCGTTGCGCACCGGCGAGCAGGCCGGCCATCACCGTCTCGTGCCACTGCGCCGCCACGACGCCTACCCGCAGCTCTCCGGCGCCGGCGACGGACAGTGCCGGCGCACCGACGCCGCTCACTTCGCGCTCCCTTCCACGTCGGGCAGGTCTGGCAGGTCGTGGCCCAGCCGGTCCCGCTTGGTCCGCAGGTAGCGGAGGTTCTCCGGATGGGGCGACACCGGCAGCGCGACGCGGTCGACAACGCGCAGGCCGTAGCCCTCGAGCCCGGCGAGCTTGGCGGGGTTGTTCGTTATCAGGCGCAACTCCTTGACACCGAGTTCGGCCAGGATCTGCGCGCCGGTGCCGTAGTCGCGAGCGTCGGCCGGCAGCCCGAGATCAAGATTGGCGTCCACGGTGTCACGTCCGTTGTCCTGCAGCTCGTACGCCATCAGCTTGTGGGTGAGCCCGATCCCCCGGCCCTCGTGGCCGCGCATGTAGAGCACCACGCCGCGGCCCTCGGCCGCCACCTCACCCAGCGCGGCGCGCAGCTGCGGCCCGCAGTCGCACCGGACGGAGCCGAACGTGTCGCCGGTCA
>CAZMXH010000555.1:0-2150 GCA_964570165.1 uncultured Actinomycetes bacterium | reverse complement strand
AGCTCGTCGACGGCGCCGCGGCCGAGCGCGTCGCCGGCCCAAGCAAAGAAAACCGCCGACCAGGTCGGAGCCGGCTGGTCGGGCGCTCGCATTGTGAGGTACGGCAGGCCGTGGGTGAGGAATCCGCTGCCGATGATCAGGACGCCCTCGTCGCGCAGGGGACGGAGCCGGCGACCGAGGTCGAGCAGCCTGGAGGGGTCAAGCGTCGGCATCGAGATCTGTAGCACCGGGATGTCCGCCTGCGGATACATGGCGAGGAGCGGAACGTAGGCGCCGTGGTCCAGGCCGCGATCCGGCTGGTGCGCCACGGTCTCGTTGTCGGGCAACAGCGACTCGATCTTCGCGGCGAGGTCGGGCGCGCCCGGCGCGGGGTAGGTGGCCCGGTAGTAGCGCTCAGGGAATCCCCAGAAGTCGTACGTCAGCGGCACGCCCGTGGCGGTAGCGCCGAACGTAAGGGGCGCGGACTCCCAGTGCGCGGAGACGACGAGGATGGCTCGAGGCCGCGGCAGGTCGGCGGCCCACCGGGACAGTTGCCGCGACCAGAGGGCATCGTCGACGAGCGGCGGCGCGCCGTGCCCGAGGTAGATCGCCGGCATGCGCGCGGGTGTCTGCTCCACCGTGGCCTCCCTTGCTATGTGAATGAACGCCCGGGGCGCCGTGGTGATTCCGGCGTGTCGTCCGGCCCTGACGTCGGCAGCGGGGCGGCGTCAGGCGGCCGGGACGGCCTGGGGCGGCGGTGGGCCGGTGTAGCGCGCCGCCGGCCGGATGATCTTCCGGTCACTGGCCTGCTCGAGGATGTTGGCGCACCACCCGACCACACGCGCGGCGGCGAAGGTCGGCGTGAACATCGCACGCGGAAGCCCGCACAACTCCATGACGACGCCGGCGTAGAACTCCACGTTCGTATGAAGCTCCCGGCTGGGCTTGAGCTCTGCGAGGATCTCGACTACCCGGCGTTCGACCTGCAAGGCGAACTCGACAAGTGCCCGCTCATCGGCATCGGTGGCAAGTTGTTGGGCGACGCCTCGCAGCAAGCGGGAGCGAGGGTCCTCCGTGCGGTAGACGGCGTGGCCGAATCCCATGATCCGGTCGCCGGCAAGCACCCGCTCCCGGATCCACGGATCGATGTTCTCCTGGGTGCCGATCGCGTCGAGGGTGTCCAGCGCACGGCTCGGTGCACCGCCGTGCAGCGGCCCCGAAAGGGCACCGATCGCCCCGACCAGGCACGCCGCTACGTCGGCACCGGTCGAGGCGATCACCCTCGCGGTGAAGGTCGAGGCGTTGAACCCGTGGTCAACGGTCGAGATCAGGTACTGCTCGATCGCCCGGGCGCGGTCGCCGTCCGGTTCGGTCCCCGTGAGCATGTACAGGTAGTTGGCGGCGTAGGGCAGGTCCTCACGAGGCTCGACGGGCTCGAGGCCCTGGCCGAGCCGGTGCAGCGCGGTCAGCAGGGTAGGTACGGCCGCGCACATGAGCAAGGCGTCGCGCTGCCTCTCGTCCGCATCCAGGTCGTACACGGGCTGCACACCCGCGTGCGCACCGAGCAGCGACAGTGCGGAGCGCAGCGCGGCGAGCGGGCCCGACTTCGCGGTGGCGCGGGCGACACCGGGCAGGGCGTCCCAGATCTCGGGGGGCAACTGCCGGAGCCGCGCCGTTTGCCGGATGAACGTCTCGCGTTCGGCGGCATCGGGCAGGGCGCCGAAGAACATCAGGTGCCAGACGTCTTCGAAGGTCCTGGACTCCGCCAGCTCGATCGCCGAGTACTGGCGGTAGTGATAGAAACCCTCGCGGCCCCGCACGTCACCTAGCTCGGTGTCGGTGACGACGACCCCTGCCAGGCCACGCGGTACCTCGATCGGTGCCTCTGCGGTCATCGAGCCCTCCTCGCTCCACCTTGAACAATCAGGGTAGATACCCATATGGCGGCGTGCTCCGCCGGACCACCCCCGCCGCCGCCGTGGTTCGATCACGTTCGGCAGGCGCGCCCCTGCCGCACCATGCTCACATGCCTGTCACGGTAGGGGCGCGCCTGCCGAACGTGATCGAACCAACAACATCCGCTACAAGCCGAGGATCGCGATGGCCACCAGAAAGTAGATGATCAAGCCTGTGGCATCGACCAGGGTCGTCACCAGCGGGGCGGAGACGAC
>CAZMXH010000554.1:0-2154 GCA_964570165.1 uncultured Actinomycetes bacterium | reverse complement strand
ACGACTGGTCGGCGCGCGACATCCAGGCCTTCGAGTACGTGCCGCTGGGGCCGTTCCTCGGCAAGTCGTTCGCCACCTCGGTCTCGCCCTGGGTGGTGCCGTTGGCCGCGCTCGAGGACGCCCGGGTCGACCCGCCGCTGCGCGAGCCGCTCCCAGCCGATCACCTGCGGGACGACGGGCAGCGCTGGGGTCTCGACCTGACCCTCGAAGTGTCGTGGAACGGGACCGTCGTCGCACGCCCGCCGTTCGCCACCATGTACTGGACCGCCGCGCAGCAACTGGCCCACCTGACCTCCAACGGAGCGTCGCTGCGCACCGGCGACCTGTTCGCCTCTGGCACCGTCAGCGGCCCCGAGCGCTACCAGCGCGGCTCGTTCCTCGAGCTGACCTGGAACGGCGCCGAGCCGGTCACGCTGGCGGACGGGGCACGCCGCTCGTTCCTGGAGGACGGCGACACGGTCGCGATCTCGGCGACTGCCCCCGGGCCAGACGGGCAACCGTTCAGCCTCGGTGCGGTCACCGGCACCGTGCAGCCGTCGCCCTCGTAGTCCATAGCCGTCCGCGTTCCGCCGTTCGGGCGGCAAATAGCTTCCTAGTTGCTGCGTTGGCGACAAAGAGGAAGCTATTCGCACGTTGGCGACAAAGAGGAAGCTATTCGCACGCTGGCGACAAAGAGGAAGCTATTCGCACGCTGGCGACAAAGAGGAAGCTATTTGCAGGTCGGATGCGGACGCATCTTCCCGCAGCCGGCTCATCTAGACTCGGCGCGGTGGGGCAGGCGCGGCGTGCCGAGTCGGCCGCGGTGGTGGCGGCGTCCTTCATGGCGGGCTCGGTGCCGTTCGCCCAGATCGTGGCTCGGCTGGCCGGGCCGGCCGATCTCCGCGAAACCGGCAACGGCACCGTGTCGGCGAGCGGGCTGCAGGACCTAGGCACCGGCACCGTCATCGTCGCGGGAATCCTCGACGTCGCCAAAGGCACCATCGGACCGCAACTGGCCCGCAGACGGGGCGGTCCGGCGCTCGCCGTGGCGGCCGGCGCGGCTGCGATCGTCGGCCACAACTGGTCACCTTTTCTCCGGGGAGCGGGTGGCCGCGGCGTGTCCCCCGCGCTGGGCACGTTGCTCGTCACTGCCCCTGAGGGGACGCTCGTCCTACTCGCCGGTCTCGCCGCAGGCCGCGTCCTCGGCGAGACAGCCATCGGCGCCCTGGCCGCATACGCCGCCCTCGGTCCCGTCCTTGCCCGGACCCGCGGGCGGACGGGCGCGTTGACCGCGGCCGCCCTGCTCACCCCGATGTTGGTCAAGCGGCTGCTGGGCAACCGGCCCGCCGCCGGGGCGAGCACCTACCTGTGGCGCCTGCTGCTCGACCGCGATCAGCCCGAACGGTCACGATGACCGTCCAGGTCGTGACGGACACCGCGGCGGCGCTGACGCCTGAGCTTGCGGCGGAGTGGGGTGTGCGGCTCGTCCCGCTGACCGTGACGCTGGACGGCCGCACCTACCGCGACACCGAGGTCGAGCCGGAGACGCTGGCCACCGGCCGTGCCACGACCGCCGGCCCGGCGCCCGCCGACTTCGTTGCCGCCCTGCAGGACGCGCCGGACGGCGCCGTCATCGTCACCGTCGCGGCGTCGCTGAGCAGCACCAATGCCGCGGCGCGCATGGCAGCCTCAGTCAGCGGGGTGCCGGTCGAGGTCATCGACAGCGGGTCGGCTGCCGTGGCACAGGCCCTGGTGGCCCTCGCCGCGGTGGACCGCGCTGCGGGCGGCGGAGACCTTCCTGCCGTCGCCGATGCCGCCCGGAACGCCGTCCCCGATGTCCGGATCATCGGCTGCCTGGACAATCTCGAAGGGCTGGTGCGCAGCGGACGCGTGCCTGGGTTGGCCGCACACGCCGTCCGCAGGACCGGGCTGCGGTTCATGTTCCGGCTGCGGAACGGCAAGATCGAGCTTGCCAAGCCGGCCGCCAGCCACGACTCCGCGGCCAGCCGGATGGTCGAGGAGTGCGTCCGGTCGCGACCTCAGGGCTTGGTCGCCGACCTGATGATGCTGGGCGAGACCGCCGTCCTTCAGGAGCAGGTGGACCGCGCCGAGTCCGAGGGACGGCTGCCGGTCGCACGCCGGTTCGCCGGGCCGTTCGGAACCGCGATCACCTTG
>CAZMXH010000553.1:0-2160 GCA_964570165.1 uncultured Actinomycetes bacterium | reverse complement strand
ACTTGGCACACACCGGGTGGCTGGGTTCTGATCCGCGAAGCGTTGACGATGGGGCCACGCGAGGGACGAGACTCGATCACGCCGCACACGAGACCGCCCGCCGACGACGACGCTCAACACATGCTGGTGCGGACGGCCGAGTGCGTGGAGGGATCGGTCGAGATCGAAGTGGTGTGTGAGCCGGCCTTCGACTATGGCCGCGAACCGGGCTTCTGGACGCTGGCGAAAGCGGACGGCCACGCCGCCGACGCGACAGGTGCCGGCGTGACCTTTCGGTTGAGCACCGACATGTCTATCGGCATCGAAGGCGATTCGGCCCGAGCGCGGCATGTGCTGTCCAAAGGGGAGCGGACCTTCTGCGCCCTCTCCTGGGCCGATGGCCTGTCCACTCCGACTGATGTCGACGATGCCGTGGCACGGATCGACGCCACCGTGCAGTTCTGGCGCGACTGGCTGGCGCGAGCCCGCATTCCTGATCATCCCCTGCGTCCGCCCATCGAGCGGTCCGCGCTCACCATCAAGGGCCTCACCTACATGCCGACCGGTGCCACGGTGGCGGCCCTGACGACCTCACTGCCGGAAACGCCGAGCGGGGAGCGCAACTGGGACTATCGCTACACGTGGATGCGCGATACCACCTTCACCCTCCAGGCACTGCACTACCTGAACCTGGACTGGGAGGCCGACGAGTTCATGCAGTTCGTCGCCGACCTTGAGCCGAACAAGGACGGCGGCCTACAGATCATGTACGGCATCGACGGCCGGCGAGATCTCACCGAGTCGATTCGGGACGACTTGTCCGGCTATGAGGGTGCCCGGCCGGTCCGGATCGGAAACGGCGCCTTCGACCAGCGTCAGAACGACGTGTTCGGGTCCGTCCTTGATTCCATTTTGCTTCATACCCGGCGCAGCAAACACCTGCCGCGGCGGTTGTGGCCCGTTGTTCAGTCCCAAGCGGAATGTGCCATTGCCGTCTGGCGTGAGCCCGATCAAGGGATCTGGGAGGCCCGGGGGGAACCCCAGCACTATGTGTCGTCCAAGCTGATGAGCTGGGTCGCTCTCGATCGAGCCGCAAAGCTGGCGGCGATCCGCGACGACCGCAAGCTCCAGGAAGCCTGGCAGGCGGAAGCCGACGAGATCCGTGCCGACATCCTCAAGCATGGCGTGAGTGATCGTGGAGTTCTACGACAGCACTACGAGACTGATGCGCTCGACGCGTCGACGCTGCTTGCCGCCCTGTTCGGCTTCCTTTCCGGCAGCGACGAGCGGCTGCGCAACACGGTCGAGGCGATCTCGTCGGAGCTCACCGACAACGGCTTCGTCTTGCGCTACGTCACCGACGAGACCGACGACGGTCTGTCCGGCAAGGAGGGCACGTTTCTGATCTGCTCGTTCTGGTTGGTGTCGGCGCTCACGATCATCGGTGAGATGGACCAGGCGAGCGCGCTGATGGAACGCCTACTGCGAATCGGCTCACCGCTCGGCCTCTATGCGGAGGAGTTCGAGGCGGACCGCGCTCGCCACCTCGGCAACTTCCCGCAGGCGTTCTCGCACCTGGCGCTCGTTGAGGCCGCCGGCCGGCTGGTTCTCGCGGAACGACTGGCGGAACTGTCGCTGTGACCGGAGACGGCGCCCGCCGGGATACCCCGAGGGATTTCCGATGACCGAACATGTCGTGGTCTTGGGTGGTGGGCTGGCCGGTGTCGCGTGCGCGAAGAAACTCGGCGACGAAGGCGTCGATGTGACCCTGGTGGACCGCGACGACTACCTCCAGTTTCAGCCGTTGCTGTACCAGGTCGCCAGCTCGCAGTTGCCCGCCGAGGACGTCGCCCGGCCGCACCGAGCCATCTTCAGAGACTTTCCATCGGTATCGGTCGTCACCGCCACGGTTACCGAAGCCAGATTGGACGAGCGTGCTCTGGTGCTGTCCGACGGGCGAACGCTGTCCGGGTCCCACGTGGTGGTGGCAGCCGGGTCGCGGCCGAACTTCTTCGGCGTGCCAGGGGCAGAGGAGTACGCGTTTCCGCTCTATTCGGTCTCCGACGCGGAGCGGCTTCGACGACACCTTCAGAAGATGCTGCGCCAGGCCATGGCCGGCGAGTCTCGTAGCGAACCGGGCACTCTGGACGTGGTGGTCGTGGGTGGCGGGCCGACCGGGGT
>CAZMXH010000552.1:0-2172 GCA_964570165.1 uncultured Actinomycetes bacterium | reverse complement strand
GCAGCCCCGTGGAGTCGGCGCGGATCGTCACCTTGCACCCGCGGACGTACAACGACGCGCGGGCGCTCGGTGAGCACTTCCGCGACGGCACGCCGGTGATCATGAACCTCTCGGACATGGACGACGTGGACGCAAAGCGGCTGGTCGACTTCGCTGCCGGCCTCATCTTCGGGCTGCGAGGCAGCATCGACCGCGTGACGGCGAAGGTGTTCCTGCTCTCGCCCGCGGACGTGGAGGTGACCGCGGAGGACCGGGCACGGATCGCAAGCGGCGGCTTCTTCAACCAGTCCTGACCGGTTCGATCACGTTCGGCAGCGCTGCCCCTGCCTCGGGAGGTCTGCGTGCCTGGTTAGGCGTGGCTGCGCCCTCCGGGGCTTTAGGTGGCGCAGCGGGGGCAGTACCCGAATATCTCGACCGTGTGGGTCACGTCGGTGTAGCCGTGCTCCTGCGCGACCTGCGCGGTCCATGCCTCGACGGCGGGCCGGGCCAGCTCGACCGCTGCGCCGCAGGAGCGGCAGACCAGATGGTGGTGGTGCGAGTCGATCCCGCACCGGCGGTAGACGGCCTCACCCGAGTCGGCCCGGATGACGTCGACGCGGCCGTCGTCCGCCATGGTCTGGAGGGTCCTGTACACCGTGGCCAGACCGATCTTCGACCCGCGCGCCCGCAGCATGGCGTACAGCTCCTGGGCGCTCGTGAAGTCGTCGATCTGGTCGAGCACCTCGTCGATCGCTGCACGCTGGCGGGTTCGACGTAGTTCCCTTGCCGGTTGCTGACTCATCGGCCTCATCGGGGCGGCGGTTGGTGTGCTTCCAAGTCTAGTAGCGGGGCCTATGCTGCCCATCCGTCCCGCCGTCGGGTAGGTTCGTTGTTCGTGTCCGCCATTGCCAGTCTGCTGTACGTGCTGCTGTGGCTGTATTTCGTGGCGCTGCTCGGGCGCTTGATCTCGGATTGGATCCAGGTCTTCGCGCGGGACTGGCAGCCACGTGGGCTGTTGCTTGTGATCCTTGAGCCCATCTACACGGTGACCGATCCGCCGCTACGGTTCATCCGGCGGTTCGTGCCGCCTCTTCGGCTGGGGTCGATCGCGCTCGATCTCGCGTTCATCATCCTCATCATCGCGGTCCAAATTGCGCTCTCGGTTGTGGGATCACTGCGATGAGGGGGTACGGTGACGTCTGACCGCACAACCCAGGGGTGACGCTATGCCATTGACGCCTCAGGACGTCCAAGACAAGCAGTTCGCGACGGTCCGCCTCAAAGAGGGCTACGACATGGAGGAAGTCGACGACTTCCTCGACGAGGTGCAGGCCGAGTTGGAGCGGTTGCACCGCGAGAACGAGGAACTGCGCGACAAGCTTGCAGCGGTTACACGCGGCGGGGGGCTGGCGGCGGCAGAGAGCCTGCCGACGCGCCAGGAGGACAGCCCGAGGCCGGCGCCGCCCGCTGTGGCACCCGCTGCGGAGGCGACCTCGGTCGCCGGCCACGGCGGCGGTCCGCCGTCCGACGCTGCCGCCAAGGTGCTGGCCTTGGCGCAGAAGACCGCCGACGAGCTCGTGGCGGACGCCAAGGAGGAGGCCGATCGGCTGCTGTCCGACGCCCGCCAGCGCGCCGAGAAGATCGACGCGGAGATCAAGGCCAAGGTCAGCAAGATCGAGTCTGAGGCTCGGCAGCGGGCGGAACAGATGGAGAAGGAGGCCGCGCAGCGCAAGCAGGAGACCTTCGGCGCGCTGGAGGCCGAATGCGCGGAGCTAGAGCGTCGGCGCGACGAGCTGCGCGACTTCGAGCGGGAGTACCGCAGCCGCCTGAAGGCCTACCTGCAGTCCGAGCTGCGCAAGCTCGAGACCGGAGCGGTCGACGAGGTTCCGGTCCCGGTGGCCAGCGCTCCCGCTCCCGCAGGAGGGCCCGCCACGGGCGGCGCTGCCGTGGGCGGCGCGCCGCTGAGCGGCGGCAACACCGGCCCGGCGCCCGCGCCGCGAAACAGCCAGGCGCCCAGCGGCAACTCCGGCTCTGGTGTGAGCGGGAACTCGGCGTCGTCCACGGACGGCAGCTCGAACTCCGCTACCACGACCGGCGGAGGGGGATCGCTGCGCTCGGTGGCGAGCCTCCTCGAGGACGACCAGCGCTGAACGCAGGCCGGAGGATCGCGCGGACTCCGCTCGGGTGAAGCCC
>CAZMXH010000551.1:0-2174 GCA_964570165.1 uncultured Actinomycetes bacterium | reverse complement strand
GCCGGCACTTCCCCAGGCGCGTGCGCCTGGGGAAGTGCCGGCCACCCCACTGAACGTGGTCAACCGAACCCGAAAGACGGCTAGCGGATCACTCCCGTAACCAGCCAGCGGCCTCCGCGCTCGCGGACGGCAAGCGTCACCAGCCGAACGGCGGTCCACAGCCCGATGGCCAACCACAGGCTCACCAGCCCGGCCGCACCCGACAGGCCGAGAGCCGGGACCGCGGCCGCAGCCGGCAGGAAGGCAAGCACGCTCACGACCGACGCCCAGGCCAGGTAGCGTCCGTCGCCGGCGCCGATCAGGACGCCGTCGAGCACGAACACCCACCCCGCGATCGGCTGCAGCACGGCTGCTACGACAAGCGCAGCGAAGATCAGCGATCGGACGTCGGCATCGGTCGTGAACAACCGGGCGTAGAACGTCCCGCCGGCGACCAGCAGGGCGCCGAGCCCGAAGCCTGCAGCGACTCCCCACTGGACCATTCGGTGGGTGACCGATCGCACGCCCGCGACGTCCCCAGCCCCGAGGGCTTTGCCGACCAGCGCCTGAGCGGCGATCGCGACCGCGTCCAGCACGAGTGCGAGCAGGAGCCAGGTGTTGAACACCACCTGGTGGGCGGCCAGCGGCGCGGTCCCCAGGGACGCCGCCACGACGGTTGTCACGATGAACGCGACCCGCATCGCGACGGTCCGGATCAACAGCGGCATACCCGAACCGAACGACCGCCGCACCCCCGGCCAGTACGGCCGTAGCGAGACGCCATGCCGCCGGGCGCCGCGGCCCACGATCGTGACCAGGACTGCAGCCATGGCGGTCTGGGCAATGACGGTCCCGATCGCCGACCCGGCGATCCCCAGCCCGAGGCCGTAAACCAGCAGGACGTTCAGCCCGACGTTGCCGGTTGCGCCGGCGGCCGCCACCACCAGCGGTGTCCTGGTGTCCTGCAGGCCGCGCAGCACTCCGGTGGCAGCGAGGACGACCAGCATGGCCGGGATGCCGGTAAGGCTGATCCGCAGGTAGACCTCGGCGTGTGAGGCGACGTCCGGCGCAGGGCCGAACATCGCGACGACCCACGGCACCGCGGGCCAACCCGCGGCAAGCGTGCCGGCCCCGATCAGCACCGCCAGCCAGCAGCCGTCGAGTCCTTGCCGCAGCGCGCCGGCCACGTCGCCGGCACCGAGCAGCCGGGCGACCGCCGCCGTGGTCGCGTACGCGAGAAAGATCGAGACGTTGACCAGAGTCCCGAGAATGGTCGCCGCAATGCCCAATCCGGCGAGTTCGGGAGTGCCTAGATGCCCGATGATCGCGGAGTCGGCGAGCAAGAACAAGGGTTCCGCCACAAGCGCGCCCAGCGCCGGCAAGGCCAGGCGCAAGATCTCGCGGTCGGCGGGATGCCGCTGCACGCGCAGGCGGCGCCCGGAACGCTCGAACATGGCAGTACCGACCGTACGGATGATCCCTGACAACGCGTTCGGCTTCTCGGATGGTGAGACCACCGCTGAGAAGTTCTCGTCCACATCCGGTGGAAGCGCGTTCGGGCTGTTCAGAGCTCAGCGGAACGATCACCCTGCGAGGGGCGTACACGAGTTGTCCCCAGCGTTGTCCACAGCCTGGGGATGGCTGTCCACCGGCTTCGGATCGTGCGTCCACAAGCCGGTGGACAGTGGCCTTTGACCATCGCGGCAAACCCCGTAGGTTTCGGTGTCAGGCAACACCTCAGCGTGTTGGCGGCGCTTGTCAGTGCCATCCGCTAGAACGGGTGTACGATCAGATTAGGCCTTGTTAGGGGGTGGCGACCGACATGAGCGTGACCGAGTTGCCCAGTCGGCACGATGATGAGCCGCCACCGCGCGAGTATGACCGTACCCCGCCGCAGGACATCGCTGCCGAGCAGGCGGTTCTCGGGGGCATGCTGCTGTCGAAGGACGCCATCGCCGACGTGGTCGAGGTGCTCCGCGGGAACGACTTCTACCGCCCCGCGCACGAGACGATCTACGAGGCGATCCTCGATCTTTACGGCAGGGGCGAGCCGGCCGACCCGCTGACGGTCGCCGACGCCCTGCAGAAGTCGGGCGACCTCGGCAGGGTTGGCGGCGCGCCCTACCTGCACACGCTGGTCAACTACGTCCCCACGGCGGCGAACGCGGCGTACTACGCCGAGATCGTCCGCGAGC
>CAZMXH010000550.1:0-2189 GCA_964570165.1 uncultured Actinomycetes bacterium | reverse complement strand
GATCCGGTTGTTGGTGGTGGCCACGTTGATCACGTACGGCGCGTGCACGTAGAGGTCGACGCCGGCGGACTCGGCCGCCGCCCGCAACGCCGCGGCACCACCCTCGTAGGTCACCTTCGGCGCCTTCCACCCCTGCGGATCACCGATGAAGAGCTGGACAAGGTCGGTGTCGCGGGCCGCCGCCTCCACGATCGGGTCGCCGTGGCCGACGTGGGCTCCAATCCGTACTACCGCCATGGCCGTCCAGCCTACGTCCCCAACCCGACAGGGTGGATGTGGTTCGATCACGTTCGGCAGGCTGGCCCCCACCGCGGCAGGCCCGCGTGCCTGTTGCAGTGTGGCTGCGCCTGCTGACGTGATCGAACGGTGGGGTAGCCCGGCCGCTGCTATGCTGAATGGTCGGCCCGGGCGCCCGTGCCCGGGCCGTGTGACGCAGCAAGCCCTCCTGCCGCGGAAGGACCGCGGCCGCGAGAGTCCAGAGGAGGTGATCGGCGCGATGCGTCAGTACGAGGTCATGGTGATCTTCAGCCCGGAGCTGGAGGAGCGCACCGTAGGCCCGATGCTCGACCAGTTTCTCGGCGTCGTCCGCGAGGCCGGCGGCGCCGTGGAGAAGGTCGATGTCTGGGGTCGGCGTAAGCTCGCCTACGAGATTGACAAGAAGGGCGAGGGCATCTATGCGGTGGTCGAGCTCAAGTGCGAGCCGGAGACCGTCGCAGAGCTGGACCGCCAGCTCGGGCTCAACGAGAACATCCTGCGTACCAAGGTCGTCCGGCCGGGCGTCCACTGATCCCGTAACGGCGCACCCCCGCGGAGGGAGCACCCCATGGCAGGCGACACCGTCATCACGATCGTCGGCAACCTGACCGATGATCCGGAACTGCGGTTCACCCCCAGCGGCGCACCGGTCGCAAACTTCCGAGTTGCGTCCACGCCGCGGACCTTCGACCGGCAATCCGGCGAGTGGAAGGACGGCGAGCCGCTCTTCTTAAACTGTTCTGCTTGGCGGCAGATGGCCGAGAACGTGGCCGAGTCGCTGGAGCGCGGCATGCGCGTCGTCGTTCAGGGCCGGCTACGGCAGCGGTCGTACGAGACCCGCGAGGGCGAGAAGCGCACCGTCTTCGAGTTGGCCGCCGACGAGGTCGGGCCCAGCCTGCGCTACGCGACGGCGAAGGTGACCCGGACCCAACGCTCCGGTGGCGGGTTCGGCGGCGGTCCGGGCGGACCGCCCGGGGGCGCGGACCCGTGGGCGACCGGCCAACCGACCGGACAATCGCCAGCCGGCGGACAGGCAGACCCGTGGGCGGACGGCGGGGACGCGGCCGCGTCCGACGAGCCACCGTTCTAGTCCAGGAACCACACCATCCCGGTCGCGAGCGCTTCCGCGGCGCGGCCGGGCTCCACGGATACGAAACACACAAGGAGCTCCACGATGGCGAAAGCACCCGTGCGCAAGCCGAAGAAGAAGGTTTGCGCGTTCTGTAAGGAGGGCGTCGGCTACGTCGACTACAAGGACACGGCGCTGCTCCGCAAGTACATCTCCGACCGCGGCAAGATCCGGGCCCGCAGGGTCACCGGCTGCTGCACTCGGCACCAGCGCGACGTCGCGACCGCGATCAAGAACGCGCGCGAGATGGCCCTGCTGCCGTACACCTCGACGGCGCGCTGAGGCAGGTAGGCGGACATGATGAAGCTCATCCTCACCCAGGAGGTCCCGGGGCTCGGTTCGGCGGGGGACGTCGTCGACGTCCGAGACGGCTACGGGCGCAACTACCTGATCCCGCGCGGGTTCGCGATGGGGTGGACGAAGGGCGCCCAGAAACAGATTGATGCCATCCGCCGGGGCCGTGCCGCCCGGGAGATCGCCGACCTTGAGACGGCGAACGAGATCAAGTCCAGGCTGGAGGCAACGACCGTGCGGCTGTCCGCCAAGGCGGGTGACACCGGCCGCCTGTTCGGTTCGGTCACGCCGGCGGACATCGTCAGCGCGATCGCCGAGGCGGGCGGTCCGGAGGTCGACAAGCGGCGGATCGAGATGGGCAACCCCATCAAGACGATCGGCACCCATACCGTGCAGGTGAGGGTGCACCCCGAGGTTTCGGCCACCGTCACCCTGGACGTCGTGGCTGGGTGACGCCGCCGCTTGCCGGTTGACCACGTTCAGCGGGGTGGCCGGCACTTCCCCAGGCGCA
>CAZMXH010000549.1:0-2205 GCA_964570165.1 uncultured Actinomycetes bacterium | reverse complement strand
CGGCGTTCGGTTCGATCACGTTCAGCAGAGTTGCCCCTGCTTCACGAGGTCTGCGTCCCTGTTGCAGCGAGGGCAACTCTGCTGAACGTGATCGAACAGAACACCAGGATCGGTTGTCCACACCCAGGGTTCGAGGCGGAGGACTATCCACAGATTGCCGGCAGCTCGCCCGGAAGGGGTAGGCCAGCGCGGCGGGCGAGGTGTTGAGTCATCGGCCATGACGACGAACCCAGAGCCCACCGTTATCAAGCTTCGCACGCCGCCCGACATCGTTGCCGCGATGCCGGTGTTGATCGGCTTCCACCCCAGCGAGAGCCTCGTCCTGATGTGCATGCACGGCCCGCGCAAGCGCGCCGGCCTCACCATGAGGGTCGACCTGCCACACCCGAACGACCACCCACGGTTGGCGGCCGAGATGGCCGCCCGTTGCGCTCATGAGCGTGCCGACGCGGTGATCGCGGTCTGCTACACCGAGGCGACCGATGCCGAAGGGAAGCTACCGCGCAGCGATCTGATCGACGCACTGCTGGACAAGCTGGGCAAGATCGGCATCGGCTGGATCGAGGCGGTCCTCGTCCGCGATGGTCGCTGGTGGCTGTACCGGTGCGACGACGATGACTGTCCCCCTGAGGGCACTCCGCTGCCCGACAGGGCAAGCAGCGAGATCGTGGCGCTCGAAGCCCGGGGAGCGTTGGAGGGCAGGGCCATCTTGCCGTCCCGCGAGGCGCTGGCCGCGAGCATCCAGGGCCCGGAGGCCGCCCGCGAGATCGAGCTTGCTCAGGTGCATCTGCGCACCGGCCAGCAGTTCCTCGCCGAGGTCGAGTCCAAGGGCGCGAACGCCGCCCTGGACCGCACGTTGTCGCTGGCGCGCGCCGCTCTCAACCGGTATCTGGCGGGAGAGCACGAGCTAGCGGACGACGACGCGGCGCGGATCCTCGTGGGCCTGGAGGATCGGCTCGCCCGGGACGCGATGCTCACCTGGGCGCTGGACGGCCACACCCAGGAGCTCGTCGTCCTGCTCAGCGACCTCGCCCGACGCTCGCTCGACGGGAACGCGGCGCCGATCTGTACCGTGCTCGCCGCGGTTGCCTACCAGTACGGTGACGGCGCCCTGGCGTCGGTCGCCCTGGAGCGGGCGCTGGGCAGCGAGCCCGGCTACGAGCTTGCCCGGCTGCTCGACGCGTCGCTGCAGAGTCAGATCGAGCCGGCGGAGATCAGGGGCATGGCCCAACGCACGCGGGACCGCTTGCGGGAGTGGGGCATCGCCGACGGCGCCGAGAATCAGGCGGCGTGACCTCAAAGCGGAGTAGTCAGGCCGGACGGCCACGGCGGTGCCGGTCACGGGGTTGTCCGGCCTGACACGTGGCCCGGCGGGCTGGTTAGGGTCGGGCGGTATGACACCGCTGCACTTCCGAGGAGTCGTGCTGCCGGAGCGGGAGCACCGCGACCTGTGGGTCAGGGACGGCAAGGTGACGTACGATCCGGTGCCCGGTGCCGAGACCGCCGCGACCGGATGGATGATCCCGGGGCTGGTCGACATGCACTGCCACGTCGGGCTGGACTCCGGCGGCGCCGTCCCGGACGACGAGGCGGAGCGGCAGGCCGCAGCCGACCGCGACGCGGGGGTGCTGCTGATCCGCGACGCCGGCTCGGCGGCCGACACCCGGTGGATCGATGGCCGTGACGACCTGCCCCGGATCATCCGCGCCGGCCGGCACATCGCTCGGACCAAGCGCTACATCCGCAACTACGGCTGGGAGATAGAGCCGGACGAGCTGGTCGCCTATGTGGAGCAGGAGGCGCGCCGCGGGGACGGCTGGGTCAAGCTGGTCGGCGACTGGATCGACCGCGACCGCGGAGACCTCGGCCCGTGCTGGCCGCGGGATGCGCTCGAGGCCGTCATCGCGCGGGCGCACGAGCTTGGCGCGCGCGTGACCGCCCATGTCTTCGGCGAGGATGCGCTGCCCGACCTCATCGGCGCGGGAATCGACGGGATCGAGCACGGCACCGGCCTGTCCGACGAGCTGATCAGCGTCATGGCCGAGCGCGCGGTGTCCATGGTTCCGACGCTGGTCAACATCGCGAACTTCCCCACGTATGCCGCGCAGGGCGAACAGAGGTTCCCCGCCTACGGCCGGCGGATGCGCCGGTTGTACGAGCGGCGCTACGACACCGCGAGGCACGCTTTCGAGGCCGGCGTGCAGG
>CAZMXH010000548.1:0-2210 GCA_964570165.1 uncultured Actinomycetes bacterium | reverse complement strand
GTTGGAGTTCCTTGGCGACGCCGTGCTCGGCCTTGTGGTTACCGAGTCGCTGTACCGCCGCCACCCAGACCTGTCGGAGGGTCAGCTGGCCAAGCTCCGGGCGGCCGTGGTCAACATGCGCGCCCTGGCGGACGTCGGACGCGAGCTCGAACTCGGTGAGTTCATCCGCCTCGGCCGCGGAGAGGAGAGCACGGGCGGGCGGGACAAGTCGTCGATCCTGGCCGACACGGTCGAGGCGATCATCGGCGCAATTTACATCGAGCACGGCTTCGAGACCGCCACGGCGGCGGTGCACCGGCTCGTGGACGAGCTCATCGACGAGTCGGCGACCCTTGGTGCCGGCCTCGACTGGAAGACCTCGCTACAGGAGCTGACCTCCGAGTACGGCATGGGCGTACCGGTCTACGAGATCACCGAGGAAGGGCCGGACCATGCTAAGGAGTTCACCGCCGAGGTGGTCATCGGTGGCGTCGTCTACGGCAAGGGCCGAGGGCATAACAAGAAGGAGGCCGAGGCGGGCGCCGCCGCGGCGGCCTGGCGGGCGCTGCGGTCGGGCTCTCTCGACGGAGACGACCAGGCGTAGGAGAAGCCCGCCGCCGTGCCAGAGCTACCAGAGGTCGAGGTCGTCCGGAGAGGCCTGAAACGTTACGTGGCCGGGCGGACGATCAAGGCCGCCGAGGTGCTGCATCCGCGGGCGGTGCGCCGGCACACCGCCGGGCCAGAGGACTTCGTCCGGGTGCTCGCGGGGGCGGCGGTGAACGATGTCCGGAGGCGCGGCAAGTACCTGTGGCTACCGCTGTCGACCGGCTCCGTGCTCGTCGGGCACCTCGGCATGAGTGGGCAGCTGTTGCTGCAGCCGGCGGGTGCCACCGATGGGCCCCACCTGCGGGTGCGGCTGCAGTTCTCCGACGGTGGTCCTCAGCTGCGGTTCGTCGACCAGCGGACGTTCGGTGGCCTGGCGGTGTCGCCCGCGACCGGCCCCGAGGGTCTTCCCGCCGAGCTGGCCCACATCGCGCCCGACCCGCTGTCCCCGGAGCTGGATGAGGCCGCGTTCGCCACGGCGCTGCGGCGGCGCAGGACCAATATCAAGCGGGCGCTGCTAGACCAGTCGCTGATCTCCGGCGTGGGCAACATCTACGCCGACGAGGCGCTCTGGCGCGCGCGGGTGCACTACGCCCGGCCTACCGAGACGCTGACCCGGCCCGCTGCGGTCAGGTTGCTGGCGGCGCTGCGCGAGGTGATGACCGCGGCGCTGGCGGCGGGCGGGACGTCGTTCGACTCGCTCTACGTCAACGTGAACGGCGAGAGCGGCTACTTCGAGCGAGGCCTCGAGGTGTACGGCCGGGCGGGCCGCCCATGCCGCCGGTGCGGCGCGCCGATCCGGCGGGACCCCTTCATGAACCGGTCCTCCTATATCTGCCCGCGGTGCCAGCCGCGGCCGCGCCGGGCCCATTGGTAAGTCGGGCGGCGACTCGTCAGCTAGGACGCTTAGGCCCTTCGTCCAGCACCCACAATCGACCACCGCGGAAAAAATCGAGGAAGAAGTGCGGTCGCGCCGGCACGAGCCGGGATTGAGCCGGGACTTAGCAAGAAAGGGCTTGTCGGCGCGACAGGCACCGCGTTCGGATGTACCATGGATGGTGCCAACGAGTTATAGCGGATCTCAGACTCGACGACGGTAATGATCACGAGTGTGTATCGGGCTGTTGACCATGAAGCTCGCTGGTGCGACCCTTGACCCCGGCGGCCTGCCGCCCCGAGCGCCGAGAGGCGGCTCAGGCTTTGCTTTTCATGAAGTGTTCTTGGTGGAGGAATCCTGAAAATGGCGAAGGCGCTCCTCGGCCATGTTGGTGGTCCTGACCCACGACTCGTTACCGAGGTAAGGCGGCTGCGTCAGCGAGTACATGACCTCGAGGCCGAGATTCTTCGACTCCAGGCCGAGAACGACTCGCTTACCGAGACAGTCGACGCTGCCGAAGTGCTGAGCGAGGTCGGAGAACCAGAGCCGGTGCCGGCCTGACGCTGACATTCGCGCACTACCCGGCCGCGACACGCGGGCGGCCGGGTATGTGCGCGTGGGGGCCGATCAGGGCGGGTAGGCTGAAGCCGGCCACTCCAAGCGGAGGCCTATCAAGCTCGGCGGAGAGTTCAACGGTTTGTATCTGAAGAGCTTGACGCTGCGGGGGTTCAAGTCCTTCGCATCGTCGACG
>CAZMXH010000547.1:610-2215 GCA_964570165.1 uncultured Actinomycetes bacterium | reverse complement strand
CGGTCGAACGATCGCGCGAACCATCGGTCGTGGGTCACCGCCAGCACCGTGCCGTCGAACCTCTCCAGCCCTTCCTCGAGTGCCTCGGCCGACACGAGGTCGAGGTTGTCGGTCGGCTCGTCGAGCAGCAACAGGGTCGCACCGGACAACTCGAGCAGCAGGATCTGGAACCGGGCCTGCTGCCCTCCGGACAATGAGTCGAAGGTCTGCTCGGCCGCGTACGCAAGCTCGTAGCGGTCGAGTACGCGGCTAGCCTCCTCTCGCGGCATGCCGGAACGGTGGCCGCCGCCGCGGTGGAGAATCTCCACCAAGGTCCGGCCGGCGAACTCCGGATGCTCGTGATTCTGCGCGAACCATCCGGGCCGGACCCGGGCGCCGAGCCGGGCACGGCCGGTGTGTGGTACCGGCTCGGGAGCGGAGTCGTCGACGGGCCGGTGCTCGCCGTCCGGGTCGGTGCCGCCCGCAGCGAGCAGCCGCAGGAAGTGCGACTTACCGGACCCGTTGGAGCCCAGTACCGCCACCCGGTCGCCGTACCACACCTCGAGGTCGAACGGCTCCATCAGCCCGGTCAGCTCCAGCCGCTCGCATACGACGGCCTGCTTTCCGGTGCGGGCGCCGCGCAGCCGCATTCGCACGTCCTGCTCACGCGGGATGGCCTGCGGTGGCCCTGCCTCCTCGAACTTGCGGAGCCGGGTCTGCGCCGCGTGGTACCGCGACGCGACGCCGTCGTTGTAGGCGGCCTTGTCCCTGAGCGTCCGTACGAGCTCCTTGAGCTTGGCGTGCTGCTCGTCCCACCGGCGGCGCAGCTCGTCCAGCCGGGCGAACCGCTCGCGGCGGGCCTCGTGGTAGGTCGAAAAGCCGCCACCGTGCACCCACGCCGTGTTTCCGCCCACACCCAGCTCGATCGTCACCACGCGGGTGGCCGTGCGGGCGAGCAACTCCCGGTCATGGCTGACATAGAGGACGGTCTTCGGCGTCTCGGCGAGCCGCTGCTCCAGCCAGCGCTTCGCCGGCACATCCAGGAAGTTGTCCGGCTCGTCCAGCAGCAGGACGTCGTCCGGTCCGCGCAGCAGCGCCTCCAGCGCCAGCCGCTTCTGCTCCCCGCCGGACAGTGTGCTCAGCTCGCGCCACCGGCATCGCTCGTACGGGACGCCCAGCGCCACCGTCGTGCACACGTCCCAGAGGACCTCGGACTCGTACCCGCCGGCGTCCGACCACTCCGCGAGCGCGGCGGCATAGGCCAGCTGCGTCGGCTCGTCGTCGCGTTCCATCATCGCGAGCTCGGCCGCGTCCAAGGCAGCGGCGGCGCTGCGTATCCGCGGCGGGGCGACCGACAGCAGCAGATCGTGAACGTTGGCGGGCGCGCTGCCGTCGGCCCATGCCCGTGCCACGAACTGGCGCATCACGCCAATGCCGCCGGAGCTGGTGACCGTACCGCTGTCCGGCGTCAGGTCGCCGGCGATGATCCGCAGCAGCGTCGTCTTGCCCGAGCCGTTGGCGCCCACCAGTGCCACCTTTGCGCCGTCCCCCACCCGGAACGTGACGTCGTCGAGCAGCACCCGCCCGTCGGCGAGCACGTAGGAGACTGCGTTGAGGTCGACATGG
>CAZMXH010000547.1:0-600 GCA_964570165.1 uncultured Actinomycetes bacterium | reverse complement strand
GGCGCGAACCGGTTTCCGCGCCAGCCGGGCAAGCCTCAATGGTCAAAGTCGAACGTGATGATCAAATTTGCGGTTGGCCCGAATGGCACGGCGGCATCCACCGATCGGTTGACCGCAGAATCAACCGGCCCCGTAGCCTCTCGGGCGATTCGCCGACCTGCCCACCGCAGTCATTCTCGATGGCATGGCAGTTATCGAAGTAAGCAACCTGCGCAAGCGGTACGGCGACACGGTCGCGGTCGACGATGTGTCGTTCACCGTCGACGAGGGGGAGATCTTCGGGATCCTGGGCCCCAACGGCGCGGGCAAGACGACGATCGTCGAGAGCATCGAGGGTCTTCGCGTCCCCGACTCGGGGCGGATCAGCGTGCTCGGCCTCGACCCCCAGCGGGACCGGACGGAGTTGCGCCAGCGGGTCGGCATACAGCTACAGGAAAGCCGGCTGCAGGACAAGCTCCGGGTGGACGAGGCGCTCGAGCTGTACAGCTCGTTCTACCGGCGGCCCGCCGACTGGGAGCAGTTGCTCGACATGCTCGGCCTCGCTGACAAGCGGCGCACCCCGTACGCCAAGCTGTCCGGCGGCCAGAAGCAGCGGCTGTC
>CAZMXH010000546.1:0-2239 GCA_964570165.1 uncultured Actinomycetes bacterium | reverse complement strand
CGGCAGCCGGACGGGCTCGCCGTTGACGGTCACGACGTGCCGCTCGACATCCATCCGCACCGGGCCGGCTTCGAGCACTCCCGAATCCTGCGCGGGCGGTGCCTCGGCTCCCCGCCGGAGCACCGCGCGCAACCGCGCCACCAGTTCCCGCGAGGAGAACGGCTTAGTCACGTAGTCGTCGGCGCCGAGTTCGAGGCCGACGACCTTGTCCACCTCGGAGTCCTTCGCGGTGAGCATCACGACGGGGACGTTCGACCGCTGGCGAAGCCGGCGGCACACCTCCGTACCCGGCAGCCCCGGCATCATAAGATCGAGCAGCACGAGATGAGCGACTGACCTGTCGTACTCCTCTAGTGCATCTTCCCCTGTTGCGACTACCGACAACTCGAAGCCTTCATTGATAATCTGGTACGACAACGCGTCGCTGAACGACTCCTCGTCCTCGACGACGAGCACACGGGTCACGATGCGGCCCTTCCTGCCGGCAGGCTCGATGCGGGCTGCTGGCCTGCTTGGGTGGCGTGCAGCGGCAGCCGCAGCGTGAAGGTGGATCCCGCCCCCGGCATGCTCCACACTCGTACCTCACCGCCGTGGCTGGCCGCGATGTGCTTGACGATCGCGAGGCCGAGACCGGTGCCGCCGGTCTGCCGGGAACGGGCGGGATCGCCCCGGTAGAACCGCTCGAATATCCGCTCCTGCTCGGCCTCGGGGATGCCGAACCCCTGGTCGGTCACGCTGATCTCGACGTGATCGGCGCGGCGCTGGACGCCCACGGCCACCCGGGACGGCGACGGGCTGTACGCCACGGCGTTCTCGACGAGATTGCCTAGCGCGATGACGAGTTGCGACTCGTTGCCCAGGACCTGCAGGCCGCTCTGTCCGCCGGAGGCCAGCGAGATGCCGCGGTTGTCGGCATCCACCCGGGCACGGTCGATCGCGCCTTCCACCACGGCGTCGATGTCCACCACATCCGGAGCCTCCACGGGATCGTCGTACTGCAGGCGCGACAAGTCGATGATCTCCTGGACCAGCATGGTGAGCCGGCCGCCCTCCTCCTGCATCCGCTTCGCGAACCGCGCGACGGCCTCCGGGTCGTCGGCGGCGTCCTGGACCGCCTCCGCGAGAAGGGCCATCGCTCCCACCGGGGTCTTGAGCTCATGCGACACGTTCGCGACGAAGTCGCGGCGGATCTCGTCGATGCGGATCGCGTGCGTCCGATCCTCCACGAGCACCAGGACCAGGCCGTGCGACAGCGGCGCCACACGCGCCCTGACGTGCAGCGTGTGCACTCTCTCCCGGGAGCGGGACACCTCCAGGTCGACCTCGCGGATCTGGCCGTCGCGGTGCACGTTCGAAGCAAGATCGAGCAGCTCGGGGACGGCCAGCCGGGCGTGCCGCACGAGACCGAACGCGTACGCCGACGGGCTCGCCTTGATGACCTCGAGTTGGTCATTAAGCAGCACGACGCTTTGCCGCAGCACGCTCAGCACCTCGTTGACGCCGGGCGGGACGACCGGCTGCGGCGGCGGTGGTCCTCCGCGCTGCGAACGCTCGCTTACCCGGAACGCCAGGCCTGCAGCCAACCCAGCGGCCGCCGCCGCCGCGGCGATCACTGCGGCCGTGAGAACCTCCACATCGGTCAATGGTAGGCGAGCCTCGCACGAATACCGGTGCGATCTCCAGGGCGGGAACGCACCATTCCCATAGCGTTCACCTGGAGCTCACCTTTGGCCGCGACTTCGGTTCGATCACGTTCAGGGGTCGCAGCCTCACTTCACGAGGCGTGCAGCCCTGCCGCGGTTGGGGTGCCCCTGGTGAACGTGATCGACCGTCAGCGGCCCTGCTTGGCCACGGCCTTGATCGCGTCGGCCGCGGCCTCGGGGTCGAGGTACTCGCCGCCGGCCTTGACCGGGCGCATCGCCTCATCCAACTCGTACAGCAGCGGTATCCCGGTCGGGATGTTCAACCCCACGACGGCCTCGTCGGACATCCCGTCCAGGTGCTTGACCAGCGCGCGCAGCGAGTTCCCGTGCGCCGATACCAGCACGATGAGGCCCCGCCGCAGGTCCGGCACGATCGCGTCGTACCAGTACGGCATCATCCGATGCACGACGTCGGCCAGGCACTCGGTGCGGGGCATCAGCTCCGGGGGCAGGTCCGCGTACCGCGGGTCACCCACCTGCGAGAACTCGTCGTCATCGGCGATCGGCGGCGGTGGCGTGGCGTACGACCGCCGCCA
>CAZMXH010000545.1:0-2243 GCA_964570165.1 uncultured Actinomycetes bacterium | reverse complement strand
CAGAGCCATCAGGATGCGCTCGATGCCGTACGTGATCTCCACCGACACCGGGTCCAGCGTCATGCCGCCGGCCTGCTGGAAGTAGGTGAACTGGGTGATCTCGAGCCCGTCCAGCCAGACCTCCCAGCCCAGCCCCCAGGCGCCGAGCGCGGGAGAGGCCCAGTTGTCCTCGACGAACCGGATGTCGTGGGCGTGGACGTCGATCCCGAGCGCCTCGAGACTCCGCAGGTAGACCTCCTGCGGGTCGCCCGGGTCCGGCTTGAGAATGACCTGGTACTGGGTGTGCATCTGCATCCGGTTCGGGTTCTCGCCGTACCGCGAGTCATCGGGCCGGATGGACGGCTCGACGTAGGCGACCCGCCACGGCTCGGGGCCGAGCACCCGCAGGAGCGTGGCCGGGTTCATCGTCCCGGCACCGACCTCCGTGTTGTACGGCTGCGCGAGAATGCAGCCCTGGTCGGTCCAGTACCTGGTCAGCGCAAGCAGCGCATCCTGCATGGTCAGCACGTCGAGGGCTTCCTCTGCCAGCCGGGATGGTCGGGTCACGGTCGGGAACGCTACGCCAGCAGTGCGACGTTCCGGCCAGTCAGTCTATGGTCCGGCGAGGGCTGGCGCGCACCCGGTTTCGACGGCAGGCGTCCCAGCGGCGGCCAAGGCAACTCGCCTGCCTGAGGGATCATAAAAGTCCGCTGAGAAGACGTTAAAAACCGCACCCGGGGTCTCGACCCTGGTTGCCGCTACGCATACAGTGCATGCCGCACAATCCAGTGGTGCGATCCGCACCGGTACCGAATCTATAATCTACTCCGGAGTGTGACGATGAGAGGTACATCCTCCGCCAAGCTCCTTGCCGCTACCGCGAGCGGCCTGCTCCTGTTCCCGCTCGCCGCCGCGACGCCGGCTTCGGCAGCCGAGATCGTCACGCCGTACCCTGCCGTCGCTGTCGAGCCTGGTGAAACCACGACGTTCGACCTGGAGATCACCTCCGACGAGTCAGAGTTGGTGGAACTGCGGGTCAGCGAGGCGCCCGACGGTTGGGAGACGGTGCTTCGCGGCGGCGGTCGGGAGGTGTCCGCCGTGTTCGCTACCCCGGACGAGCCAGGCGAGGTCCAACTCGATGTCAACGTGCCGGCCGACGCGGCTGAAGGCAGCCATCAGGTCACGGTCGTGGCCACGGCGGACAGCGGGAACGCCACGCTGCCGCTCACGCTCAACATCGTCGAGCAGGCGGCCGAGGCGTTCGAACTGACCACAGAGTTCCCGTCGCTGCAGGGCAGCGCCACGGACACCTTCTCGTTCGACCTCGAACTGGCCAACCGCAGTGGGCAGGAGGCGACCTTCTCGCTGGCGGCCGCCGGACCTGAGGGCTGGGACGTCCAGGCACGCCCGTCCGGTGAACAACAGGCGGCCACGGTCACGATCGACGCCGGCGGGACGTCGACGATCAACGTGGAGGCCACGCCGCCGGAGAACGTAGCGGCCGGCGAGTACGAACTCGGCGTCCAGGCCGAGGGCGAGGGCCAGACGCTGTCCAGCACGCTGAACGTCGAGATCACCGAAGCGGCGTCGATGACCATCAACACGGCCAACGAGCGGCTCAACGCCTCGGGGCCTGCCGGCAGCACCGGCACCGTGCAGCTTGTGATCACCAATGACGGCAACGCGCCGCTACAGGGCGTCGAGCTGTCGGCCAGCCCGCCGACCAACTGGGACGTGGAGTTCGAGCCGGCCACGGTGGATGTCGCACCAGGGCAGACGGCGCGGGTGACCGCCCGCGTCACCCCGGCGGGCAACGCCGTCGCGGGCGACTACATGGTCACGATGAGCGCCTCGGGGAACGGGCTCGACGAGTCGGTCGACATCCGGTACGCGGTCGAGACCTCCGGCTGGTGGGGCCTGGTCGCCGTCCTTGTCATCGTCGCCGCGCTGGCCGCCCTCGTGGGTGTCTACCGGAGGTACGGACGGCGATGAGCGAGCCCGCGCCCGCGATCTGGACGCATGCCCTGACCAAGCACTACGGGGACACCGTCGCGGTGGACAAGCTCGACCTGTCGGTGCCTCCAGGCGAGGTCTTCGGATTGCTCGGACCCAACGGCGCCGGCAAGACGACCACCATCCTGATGCTGCTGGGGCTCAGCGAGCCGACTGCCGGACGGGTCCGCGTGGTCGGCCTCGACCCGACGCGGAGTGCCATCGACGTGAAGCGCCGTGTCGGTTACGTGCCGGACAGCGTGGGCTTCTAC
>CAZMXH010000544.1:1253-2279 GCA_964570165.1 uncultured Actinomycetes bacterium | reverse complement strand
CCAGGCGATAGGTCCCATAGCGCAGCAGGAACCGGTCATGCCAGCCGGACAGGGCGTCGCCTTCTGGCGCGGTGCGCCAGAGCACGCCTGCGGCCTGTGCCGCTTGTTCGGCAAGGCTCGCGGGGACATGGATGTCAGCCTCGCACGCAGTGTCCACTGATAGAGGTCTTCTTGTCGGTGCCAGGTCGTCGCAGATCTGGCGAGCTTGCGTCAGCGCGGCCAGGCGGGCGGGCTCACCCGGCAGGGTCCGGTCGGCGTCGGCCAGCGCCGCGCGCAGCAGCGTCAGCTGCTTACGCAGCGGCTCAGTATCCAAAAGCTTGCCGATGACGTGGCCCAATGGGTCGTCACATGCATCCGGCGGGCTCAGGTCGCTCAGCAGGAAGCCTGCCCGTGCCAGGTCCCGCACCGCCGTATCCACGACCGTTGGCGGCAGGTTCGGCCACCTTCCAGTAAGGGCGTCGGCGATGTCGTTCCACGTGGCGCCGGATCGGCATGGGTCCATGATCGCAGTGGCGGCCTCGGTGCGGCGGACGCTCGTGCTGTCCGGCCCAGCGAGGGGGGTCACGCCGGGCCGGTCGACCACAAGACGCGCACCACGCCTGGTAACCAGGTTGCTGGCGGTGAAGGTCAAGCCACGCAGGACCTGGGGGTCGTCCAGCATCTGATCGCACACCTGGTACAGCCAGCCGGGATTAGGGTATGAGCGGGTGCGCCGCCGCGAACCCATGGTCAGCCGGGTTGGACGTTCGCTGATGTTCATCTCGGCGACGGCGGCGAACACGCCCTGCGGGGTGGTGCGACGCCGTGTCCGGATCTGGTAGGCGCGCTCGGTGATGCGCCGCTGCTGGGCTTGTTCCGGGGAGGAGGCGCTGTGCAGCTCGCTAGACAGGAACATGCCCTCGGCCGTGATCGGGTCCACGGCTTCGCCTGGGGCGGGGTCGCGTTCGGGTAGCAGGGGCAGGCGTGCCATCCCCCTTCGTGGGTCGCCGAAAGCGGAACTCGCCCACCACTGCGCGCGAGGGAGCC
>CAZMXH010000544.1:0-1243 GCA_964570165.1 uncultured Actinomycetes bacterium | reverse complement strand
GCTTCGCCTGGGGGGGGGTCGCGTTGGGGTTGCCGGGGCCGGCGTGCAACCCCCCTTCGTGGGTGGGCGACGCGCAACGGCCCCCCCGGGCCCGTTCCGCGTCGCGCGTCGCGGCTGGTCACCGGCAGTTGCAGGTCTTGGAGCAGCCGACGCTGGGGCAGGATTGGGAACATGTGTCGTCGGTGTGATTCGAGCAGCGACTTGGCCTGTCGCTTGCCCTCACGCGGACGTCCAAGTTGAACAGGTCTTCGAAGGCATCGAAGCCAGTCAGCTCGGCGGAGGGGTTGCCCATTGTTGTCTCCTATCTGTTCGTGACGGCTACTGCGGCTGCTGCGCCCCCTGTCTCCGGCTCGGGTCGGACCACTACCCGCGAGTGGCGCTTGTCAACGGTCATAAGCGCGTCGGCGACGTCACCCTGCCCGGACGGGTAGATCTCGATCCGCACTCCGGCGATCGAGTCGCGGCTGCGGCCCCACCGGTCTACCCGCTCGGCCAGGTCGTCGAGCATCGCCGCCGCGCCGGGTCCGTAGGCGCACACGCCCAGCTCATCCAGGTAAGGGTTGTCGGGACTGGTGCGTTTCGTCAGGTACCCCAAGGCTTGGTGGGTGGCGGCGCCCATGCTTCCCCAGCCGCTCACCGGTTCGATGAAGCCACGCTCCACAACCGATGGCGAGGCCAGGATGCGGCAGAATCCTTCCAGCTCGGCCAGGTAGAAGTCCAGCAGGTCCAGCGGCCGATCGATGAGCACCCCCGACCACGCCACCTCACCAGGGCCGGTGGCTACCCGCGCAAGCGTTTCCTGGCCCACATCCTGGCCGTCATCGAAGCGGACAGTCAGGTCCTCCGCGAGGCGGATGTTGCGTTCGGGCATCGCGCCGTGGCCGCGGATCGGCATGAACCCGCAGTTGACCGCACTGTGGCTGCGCCACACTCCGGACTCGTCGCGGGTCAGCGCCACCGATCGGGTCAACCCCTTGATTCGCAACGGTGCGACCAGAACCCCGTCCGGGGTGAGCTGCTCTGCCCACGCATTTGGGATCTCCCAGGCGCCGGCGGTGGCGATGATTCGGTCATACCTCGCGTTCGGCGGGTAGCCGTGCTCGCCATCGCCACAGATCACCGTGGCGTTGGCCACACCCGCCGCCGTAAGGGCTTCGCGCGCGTCCTCGGCCACATCAGGCGTGATCTCCACTGCGGTCACGTGACCGCCCGAACCGACCAGCTCGGCCAGCAACGCCGCGTT
>CAZMXH010000543.1:0-2282 GCA_964570165.1 uncultured Actinomycetes bacterium | reverse complement strand
GCTGCGCGACCTGATCCGCCGCGGCCTGACCCAGGACGAGGCGATCGAGGTCACGCGCCAGATCCTCGCCGCGGCACGGGCGCACCTGCCGAACGTGATCGAACCGAGCCGGCGTCTGCTGGTTTTCTCCAAGACGGCGGGCTACCGGCACGAGTCCATACCGGCCGGGATCGCTGCCGTCTGCGAGCTGGCGGCGACTGCCGGGCTTGAGGCCGAGGCTACCGAGGACGCCGCCGTCTTCACGTCCGAGCGGCTACGCCAGCATGCCGCGATCGTGTTCCTGTGCACGTCCGGAGAAATCTTCGACGAACGTCAGCGAGCCGCCCTGAGGTCGTACGTCTACGCGGGAGGCGGCTTCGTCGGCGTCCACTCCGCCTCGGACACCGAGTACAGCTGGCCGTTCTACGTCGAACTCGTCGGTGCGCGATTCGACCGCCACCCACCGGTGCAGCAGGCCGCGATGAACGTCGAGGACGCCGAACACCCGGCTACCGCCCATCTGGGCGCCCGGTGGACGCACACGGACGAGTGGTACGACTTCCGGTCCGACCCGCGGGCCCGCGGCGTGCGGGTGCTGCTGACAGTAGACGAGTCGACCTACGAGGGCGGCGGGATGGGGGCCGGCCACCCGATCGCGTGGTGCCACGAGGTCGGGGCAGGTCGGTGCTTCTATACCGCGCTCGGCCATACCGTGGAGGCGTACGGCGATCCGGCCTTCCGGGCGCACCTGGCCGGAGGCATCCGTTCCGTACTGTGACGCTCGGCTGTCCCGGGGCTACAGCCGAGTTGTCAGGGTGGGCAACCGTTGCGCCGCTGGTCAGCTACTTGTCCGGCCTGACAACTCGCGTTTGACGGCGGCCGCCACCCTCGCGCCCTCGGCGCGGCCGGCGACCTTCGGTTGCAGCGTCTTCATGACCGCGCCCATGTCACGCGGGGACGAAGCACCCGTCTCTGCGATCGCATCCGCCACGAGGGCATCGAGTTCCTCGTCGGTGAGCTGGGCCGGAAGGTAGCCGGCGAGTACACCGGCCTCGGCGTCCTCCCTGTCGGCTCGGTCGAGCCGGCCGCCGTCCCGGTAAGCCTGGGCGGCCTCTCGCCGCTTCTTGACCTCCCGCGACAGCACCGCGATGACGTCCTCGTCCGAAAGCTCGCGCGCCTGCTTGCCGGCGACCTCGGCGTTGGTGACCGACGTGAGCGCCATCCGTATGGTGGCGGTGCGCAACTCGTCCTTTGACCGGATGGCATCCGTGAGATCTCGGCGAAGCTTGTCTTTGAGAGCGCTCATCCGTCCTCCCATCGCGTCCAGTGTGGCAGCCTTGGCGGGTGCCACTTACGACAACGTCCCGCATCGCCCTCGGTCTCGGCGCCGTGGCGGTCGGCTGCCTGACCTACGCTGCCGGATACGAGGTGCGGTCCTTCCGCCTCAGGCATGTCGAGGTGCCCGTCCTCGCGCCCGGAAGCCGGCCGCTTCGGGTGTTGCACATGTCGGACCTGCATCAGGTGCCGGGGCAGCTCCGCAAGCGCGACTTCGTGCGGAAGCTCGATGCCCTGCAGCCCGATCTCGTCGTCAACACCGGCGACAGTATGGCCCACCCGGACGCCGTCCCGTACGTGATGGACGCGCTGGGGCCGTTGCTGCGCCGGCCGGGCGTGTTCGTCTTCGGCTCGAACGACTACTACGAGCCGCGGTTGAAGAACCCGGCACGCTACCTCTTTCCGGACGACCGCCCGCGTGAGCACGGTCCGCAGTTGCCGTGGAAGGAGCTGCGCGAGGGCCTGCTCGAGGCGGGTTGGCTCGACCTGAGCAACGCCCGCGAGACGCTCGCGATCGACGGCCGCCGGATCGCGTTCGTCGGTGTGGACGATCCGCACATCGAGGCGGACGACTACGCGGCAGTGGCCGGCCCGGCGGATCCGGACGCGGACCTCACCATCGGCGTGGCCCACGCGCCGTACCAGCGGGTGCTGGACGCGATGCACCAGGACGGGTACCGCCTGCTGCTGACCGGTCACACCCACGGCGGGCAGCTCTGCGTCCCCGGCTGGGGAGCGCTGGTGACGAACTGCGACCTAGACACGCGGCGTGCCAAGGGGCTGTCGCGGCATCCGGCTCATGGCGGCGCGGATGCCTGCTGGCTGCACGTGTCTGCCGGGCTCGGCACGTCGCCCTACGCGCCGGTGCGGTTCGCCTGCCCTCCGGAGGCCACGTTGCTCACGCTGACCGCCGCCGACGGGTGAAGGCGGTACATCGCCTCACCTAGCCGCGGATACTGATCCCGTTG
>CAZMXH010000542.1:0-2286 GCA_964570165.1 uncultured Actinomycetes bacterium | reverse complement strand
CCAGCAGCGGCTCGACAACGACTGCGGCGACCCGCTCCGACACCCGCTTGAGCAGGCGTTCCAAGGCGTCGATGTTGTTGGGAGGCACGTGCCGCACCAGGGAGCGGTCCACGCCATACATCTGCTGGCCCAGGCTGTCGCTGGTCAGGGCGAAACTGCCGAAGGTCAGACCGTGATAGCCGTCGGCCAGCCCGACGATCAGCCGACGTGTCTGGCCCCGGAGGGCGTGATACTGGCGGACCAGTTTCATCACCAGATCGTTTGCCGATCCGCCGGAGGTGGTGAACTGCACGCGGGAGAAGTGCGCTCCGGCAAGTTCCACCAACACGTCGGCGGCCTGGCGGGCCAGGTCATTCTCGGAGCGGAAGACGCCGAGGTAAGAGGCCTCGTGCAGTGCTTTGGCAACGGCACCAGCGATGGCATGGTTCCCGTAGCCGAGGTTCACGTTCCAGAGGCCGCTGGTAGCACACAGCAGCCGACGCCCGTCCCTCATGGTCAGGTAGACGCCGTCGGCCGAGGCCACACAACGATCGTCGTCACCGTGCTGGCTCGGCGGGAGCAGGGCTGGCCAAAGAGCGCTCATGACGCCTCCCCTACCTCGAGGAACACCTCGGACAGCCCCTGGTCCGGGTGGGTGTACACATGCTGGTTGCGCGTCACCAACCCGGCTCGGTGAACTTCGGCTTGCACTGACTCCAGGGGCAGCACCCGATGCAGCCCTACGCACACCGGAACCGGCCCGGTCTCAGCGACACGGTCGTCGGCAGCTAGCGGGTAGACACCGACCAGCCGCTCCACCGCTCCGGCCGCCCGGTACTCGTGGATCCGGTACCGGCTCCCGGATGCGCCGTTGACGTCCATGACGACATCCATGTCGATGTCATCGGCGGGCCCGGGTTCGGCACCGGGCTGGCCGCCGGCGGGGACAACGATGCTGAACAGCATCACTCCGCCCGGTGCCAGATGCCGACGGACAGCGGCGAACATCCGGGCCCGGCCGTCCTCGTCGAGGATCGAGATGGAGGCCGCGCCGAGTACCACGACACCGAACCTGCCGGGCAGGTCGAAGTCGGCCATGTCACCACAGTGCACCGTCAACCGCTTGCGCATCTTCTCGGGCAGATCACGGATATGTTCATGCAATAGGGCGATCATGTCCGGATTCAGCTCGATGGCGGTGACCTCACGGTTCGCCCGCAGAAGCGGGGAAGTCAGCCGTCCGGAGCCTGCTGCCAGTTCGAGTATTGGCCCGTCATACCGCCGCAGAACGCTTCGCAGGACGCGAACCTCGCTTACATCGAGATGGGTCGAGTCATGATAGATCCGGGCACCGCGCGAGCTGTACAAGTGGTATAGGACGGCTCGCTTCCCGAGGGCGGCGACGACAGACCCGAGGCTGCCCGGCAGGACGTCCGGGATGGCCGGCTCGGTAGACGCGCAGGTCGGTACGACGGCCACGAGGTCACCCGCAGATGGCGACGCCGACGGAGGTGAAGTAGTCCCTGATCTGGGTCAGTTGCCCGGTGATCCCGGCGGCAGCGGCCTGCTCGGGCGACCCGTACGCCAGCAGAGCCTCTACTTGCGGGCTGGCCTCGGGGGGCACCCGAAATACCCGCTCGGAGGCTGCGTTGTACAGGTAGTACTCCTCGCCGACGCGACATAGCATCGGGGCGTCCTCTTGGATCAGGTCCCACTCCGCTTCGGCACCCTGACGACCGGGTGCGAACCGGCCGCCGAACCCGGACACCCGGACATCCCGCCCATCGGTGATCTCGCGGGCGCGCAGGGTACGGATGGCGGCGATCGCCCGGTGGTAGCTCCTGATCCGGGGGCGTTCCTTCAGCTTCGCGACCCGGATGTCCTCGGGCAGGACACCGGCGAGCGCGACCGCGCATGGCCAGGCCGATTCACCGTTGAGTTTGTCGAAGGCTGCCACGAGCGTCGCCAGGTCGTCGCCGAGTTCACCTAGCGGGGCACCGGAGGGTGAAATCGAGATGGTTCCCTCTGCCCCGACGTACAGCCGCAGCCGCGGGCCGTCCTCCGGCGCGGTCGCGCCCAGTGCGGCGGCATCACACAGCCGGACCATCGGGTGGGTCACAAAGTCTGCGAAACTGCCGCCGGTGTAGGCGGTGTCGGCATCGTTGAGGAACGTCGTGAAGTCGTGTTCGTCGACAACCTTCACAAGCGTGGCGCCGATCAGCGATAGGTACTCGCTGGTACCGTAGTCCTGCGTAAACATTCAGCCGTTGCGCGGAGGGTGATCGCGAACGCGGGTTGAGTGGCTGG
>CAZMXH010000541.1:1361-2288 GCA_964570165.1 uncultured Actinomycetes bacterium | reverse complement strand
GTATCCACACTTACTACTACCGCATTCAGAGACAATTCCGAGGCTCAGCGCGTACGGCTTAACCTCTGCTCCGCAGGTCGCGGCCTGAGCCAGAGCCGCGCCATAGGCAGCCCCTCCGGACGGCAGGATATTCAGTCTGACGTCGTCAAGAAGCCTCGGACGGCGATCACGGATAGGTGTGGACGTAGGTGACAACCAATACGATTCAGAGTTCCAGCAGCACTATCGGTCAGCTATTATGTCACTATCGTTGCATGTGCCGCGATCAATGTCAAGTGCGCTCGTCAGATCCGCGACGGTATGACACGGAGAAGCAGCATGATGCAGACCAATAGGAGACTGGCCCGCTCCATGCCAGAGAACGATGCGTTGGTGTCGTCGAGGGACATGAGGCCTCCAAGCATCCCCAATCCGAACCGAGGCTTGCTGCTTACCCTCTCAGGGCCTGATGGCAGCGGGAAGACTACTCAGGCGCGCCTGCTGGCGTCGGCGTTGAATGCGGTGGGAGTACCCGCCACGGTACGCAAGTACGACGCCAGGCGTTCGAAGCAGCTTGGGCACGGGATAGCGCGGTTGCGTCGAGAGGCGGATGATCGGGACACCTTAGGTTTCGAGGAGGACGTAGCCTACCTCATGGGCGCCGATCAAGTCAACTTCATGTGGGGCCCATCTGTAATGGGCCTAATCGATGCCGGCCGGACTGTGATTGTCGACCGATATGTATGGGATTTTCTTATCACTGTCCGAGTAGCCTTTGGTGTATCGGGCTCCGGGTTAGCTCACCTGCTCGACCGTGCTCCAGTGCCAGACTTGTCGATCTTGCTGGTTGTGCCACCGGACCACGCGGCTCGACAGGTGATCCGACGTACCAGTTACTCGTCGTTGCATCCTTTGGAGAGTGAACAGGTCTTGGCGCGGACGTGCAAA
>CAZMXH010000541.1:0-1351 GCA_964570165.1 uncultured Actinomycetes bacterium | reverse complement strand
GGGACAGTCTCCGGGCATCATTGCTGTGGACGGGACAGCATCGCCTAGGCAGGTTCACGATCGAATCTGGAAAGCGGTAATCCATAGCAAAGCTCTGTCTGGCAGGGGCAATGTTGGTGCTTCTCTCCCTGAGCAGGTGCTGTCCTCCGCTACGTCATGAGACCATCCTGGGCGGGCCGTTGCCGCCTTGGCACGACCACATATCCTCTAAGGGACAGCGGAACTCGTCCCGGAGACGTTCGTGGCCGTAAGTCCTGGTGGTGTTGGTACGCTTTCAGAGACCGCTTCCTTCCCAATCATCGCTGTGCCCGCGCAGTGTGATCAAGAGGAACATGCCCGAAGCGTCAGCCTCGCCGGGATGGAGGCAGAATGCGCTGCTATGGGCGGCCGTTGCTTGCAAGTCCAACCGACAACTGGACCGCACGGGGACCCTTGGGGGTAATGCGGCATGCGGCCAATCCATTCAATGCGCATTTCAACGCGAGTCGACCGCCGTACGGACGCGCTCCCCGCGCCACGCTGGTCAGCCCGTACCGACCCAGCACCCGCGCGCATGGGCCGGCGGCCGGAGAGGCTCGTCAGCCGTAGGCCGGTTCCCGCACCGCGAGGCGGCGCACGACTACTGCGCCCTGAAACCATCAGGCGTGGCGGTGATATCCGCGGCCACCGCATCGGCTCCTGATCAACCACAATGCTGGCCCGCCAATCTGGCTGTCCGGGCCCCCTCTCATGCCGGTGCTCACGCTCCTTCCGGCCTGGATGCGGTGAGGCGCTTGTCCGGCCATTCCGCACCTATCCCAGCCCACCTCACTGGAGGCGATGCAGTCCCTGTCGGCAGAAATGTGTACTGCACTCGTCGTAGGTGTTGCCGAGACCATCGAGGATCTGTCTCTCGCGCCGGCGTCATACGCGGCCGGGTCGTATGGCTAGTGCAGCGACCCGGATCGGTTATCCGCTAGCACGCGACCGTGGACGAAGTGCTGGTCCCTGCGGGGACCGCAGCCGGCCAAGATGACGACCGCAACCGGTTCGGCGCCAAGCTCGCACCGACACTGCCCGCCACACCCACACGCCGCCACGAGCACACCGTCACGCATCTTCCTCCTGGGAAGCGGCATCCGGGTACGGGGTGACGCGAGCCCGTCCATGCGCATGGTCGTGGATCTGTCCGATCTGGACGCATCGAGGTGGATCCAGACCACCGGCAACTCCGGCCATCCGTACCATCCGCACTACGCCGACCAGGTGGAGCTGTGGCGGACCGGCGGGACGATCCCGTGGCGGTGGAACCGGGCGACCATCGAGCAGGAGTCGGTGGCCCGACTGGTCCTGCGCCCGTAGCCCGGCCGAC
>CAZMXH010000540.1:0-2294 GCA_964570165.1 uncultured Actinomycetes bacterium | reverse complement strand
CGACGGGTAGGTCAGCATGATCGCGGCCAGCCGGTCCCGGTACGGGTCGATCTTCTTTCTGAGGTCATCCAGGTCGACCGTCCCGTCGTCGGCGGCGCCCACCACCACGACGGTCATGCCCGCCATGACCGCGGACGCAGCATTGGTCCCGTGCGCGCTGGACGGGATAAGGCAGACGTCCCGCTGCTCCTCGCCGCGGTCCCTGTGGTACGCGCGGATCGCGAGCAGGCCTGCAAGCTCGCCCTGCGAGCCCGCGTTGGGCTGCACCGATACTGCTGCGTAGCCGGTGATCGCCGCGAGCCAGCTCTCCAACTGGCGGATGAGCTCGATGTAACCCTGGGCCTGCTCGACGGGCGCGAACGGGTGGATCCCCGAGAACTCCGGCCAGGTGATCGGCTCCATCTCGGTGGTCGCGTTGAGCTTCATGGTGCACGACCCGAGCGGGATCATCCCGCGGTCAAGTGCGTAGTCCTTGTCCGCCAGCCGGCGCAGGTAGCGCAGCATCGATGTCTCCGACCGATGCACGCCGAACACCGGGTGAGTCAGGTACGGGCTGGTGCGGCGAAGCTCCGCCGGGATCGCCGTTCCGGCCTCCCGATCCGCACCGGGCGCCCCGAAGGCCTTCCAGACCAGTTCGACGTGAGCGGCCGTCGTCACCTCGTCACAAGCGATGCGCACCAGGTCGCGGTCGACCAGGCCGAGGTTGACACCGAGCGAGGCGGCCGTCGCCGTGACCACTTCAGCCCGCCCTGGCACCCGGGCGAGCACGGTATCGAAGAACTCTCCGTGCACGACCTCTATGCCGCCGGATCGGAGCCCGGCCGCCAGCACGATCGCGTGCCGGTGCACCCGTTCGGCGATCTCGCGCAGCCCTTCCGGGCCGTGCCAGACCGCATACATCGACGCCACCACAGCGAGCAGCACCTGCGCCGTGCAGATGTTGGACGTGGCCTTCTCCCGCCTGATGTGCTGCTCCCGGGTCTGGAGTGCGAGCCGGTACGCCTGCGCTCCCTCCGCATCGACGGAGACGCCGACCAGGCGTCCCGGAATGCCGCGTTCCAACCCGGACCGGACGGCCATGAAGCCGGCGTGCGGCCCGCCGTAGCCCAGGGGCACGCCGAACCGCTGCGACGACCCGACCACGATGTCGGCCCCCAGCTCACCCGGCGGCACGAGCAACGTCAACGCCAGCAGGTCCGCCGCGACCGACGCCATCGCGCCACGCTCATGGGCAGCCTCGATCACCGGCCGGAGGTCTCGCACCCGGCCCGACGCTCCGGGATACTGCAGCACCACCCCGAACAACTCACCCTCTGGCAGCCCGTCGTCGAGGTCGCGGACGTCCACCTCGATGCCGAGCGGCTCGGCACGGGTGCGGATGACGGCGATCGTCTGCGGCAGGCAGTCCGCGTCCACGACCAGCCGGGAGGCCTTCACGCGGGTCGACCTCCGCATAAGGGTCATCGCCTCCGCCGCTGCCGTCGCCTCGTCCAGCAGGCTCGCGTTGGCGATGGGCAGGCCGGTCAGGTCCGCCACCATGGTCTGGAAGTTCAGCAGGGCCTCCAGCCGGCCCTGCGAGATCTCGGGCTGGTACGGGGTGTACGCCGTGTACCACGCCGGGCTCTCCAGCACCCGCCGCACGACGACCGGCGGCGTGACGGTGTCGTAGTAGCCCAGCCCGATCATCTGGCCGGTCCGCACGTTCCGGGCGGCGAGCCCGCGCAGTTCCTGAAGCGTCTCCTCCTCGCTGCGCGCGGCCGGGATATCGCCGACATCCCGGTCCTGGATGCTGGTCGGCACGGCCGCGGCGGCCAGCGCATCGAGCGTGGGGTAGCCCACGACCTGGAGCATCTGCCTGATCTCCGCGTCGCGCGGGCCGATGTGGCGGGCGACGAACGGGGCGGACTCGCTCGTGGACGTCAGCGGGTTCAGACGGGACATGACGAGGCTCCCTCGTGTGCTCTCCTGTCCCCCTCTGTCGGACCCTGACGCGTCCTCCAGAGTGGCCTCGCCCGACCGGTCCGGTGGCCTGAGAGGTTGGCGGGGAGTTGCACCTTCGGCGCCCTGCATGGCGCAGGGTCTCTCCCAGCCGGGGTCGACGGCCTCGCTGTGCTAGCTTAGCCCGCTCCGCTACACACCGGCAGCGCGGGCCTTGCGGCGCTCCGCCAGCTCGTCGTCGGGGTGGCCGACGGGGGTCCCGTCCTCGGGTCTTACCGCGGGCAGTTCGATGAGCGTGGCTTCGACCTCGCGCCAGACTCGGCCGACCGCGATGCCGAACACCCCCTGGCCGCCCT
>CAZMXH010000539.1:0-2299 GCA_964570165.1 uncultured Actinomycetes bacterium | reverse complement strand
CTCCGGCGCGGCGCAGTACGAGACGATCCTGTACGAGGGCTACGGGCCCAGCGGCGTGGCCGTCCTCATCGAGTGCCTGACCGACAACCGCAACCGCGCGGCGTCAGAGGTCCGCAGCGCTATGACCCGTAACGGAGGCTCGATGGCCGACCCCGGCTCGGTGTCGTACCTGTTCAACCGCAAAGGCGTGGTCGTCGTCCCGAAGCAGCAGGGCGACCGCGAGATCGGTGAGGACGACCTGCTCGAAGTCGTGCTGGACGCCGGAGCCGACGACGTGGAGGACCTCGGCGAGGCGTTCGAGGTGCGCAGTGACGCCGGCGACCTGGTGGCTGTCCGCAGCGCCATCCAGCAGGCGGGCCTGGACTACGACTCCGCGGACTCCGCGTGGGTTCCCTCGGTGACCGTCGAGTTGGACGAGAGCAGCGCCCAGAAGATCTTCCGGCTGCTCGAGGCTCTCGAGGACAGCGACGACGTGCAGAACGTGTATGCGAACTACGACGTCTCCGACGAGATCATGGAGACCGTCGGCTGAGGGCCTCCCTGTCCGCGAGCGTGCGTTGCGCGGCGTCCGGAGGCCGCGGGGACGGTCGCGGTCCTCGTGCTTCGGCGTGTCGGCCGGCGTTCGGCGGCCATCCAGCCGGTAGCGTGAGCACCGCGAACTGGTGTTCGGCGGCAAGCCGTCGTCGATTCTCGCGTGAGGAGTGAGCGGCGTGCGTGTGCTCGGCGTGGATCCCGGGCTCACCCGGTGCGGCCTCGGTGTCGTCGACGGCGAGCCCGGGCGGCCACTGCGGCTGGTCCAGGCCGATGTGGTCCGCTCATCCTCCGGCGTCCCGCTCGGTGAGCGGTTGGTCGCCATCGAAGAGGCGATGGACGCCTGGCTGGAGGCGTACCGGCCGGACGCCATCGCCGTCGAGCAGGTGTTCAGCCAGAGCAACGTCCGTACGGTCATGGGCACCGCCCAGGCCAGCGGTGTCGCCGTGCTGGCCGCCGCCCGGCGCGGGCTGCCGGTGGCCATGCACACCCCCAGCGAGGTCAAGGCGGCCGTGACCGGCACCGGGCGAGCCGAGAAGGCACAGGTCGCCGCCATGGTCACAAGGTTGCTGCGGCTCGATGCCCGGCCACGGCCCGCGGACGTGACCGACGCGCTGGCGCTGGCGATCTGCCAGGTGTGGCGAGGGTCCGGGGTGGCGCGGCTGGAGGCGGCCGCTGCCGCCGGGAGGAGGTTCTGAGTGATCGCGTTCGTCCGGGGCCGGGTCACGGCCGGCACCGGCACCGAGGTCGTCATCGACATCGGCGGCGTGGGCTTGGCGGTGCAGTGCACGCCGGCCACGGCCGCCGGCGCCCGCGTGGGGGAGGAGGCCACGCTTGCCGCGAGCCTGGTGGTCCGGGAAGACTCGCTGACGCTCTACGGCTTCGGCGACAACGACGAGCGAACCGTGTTCGAGTTGCTCCAGACTGCGAGCGGCGTGGGCCCGCGGCTGGCGCAGGCCATGCTGTCGGTGCATCGGCCGGACGAGTTACGCCGCGCCGTTGCGTCGGAGGACCTCGCCGCGCTCACCCAGGTACCGGGCATCGGGCGGAAGGGCGCGCAGCGCATCGTGATCGAACTGCGAGACAAGCTGGCAGGGCCGCTGGGTGATTCAGCGGCTGCCGCTTCCTCCAACGGGCACGCGACGCCCGCTGCCGCGGGAGACTGGCGACAGCAGGTCCACTCCGCCCTGCTCGGACTCGGCTGGGCGGCGCGGGAGGCCGATGCCGCGGTCGAGCGGGTGATGCCGATGGTCGGTGACGGGCTCGATCCGGCGGACGTGCCGAACATTCTGAAGGCCGCGCTGCGCACACTGGCGAAGTGATGACCGACGAGCCCGCCACCCGCCTGGTCGACGCCAACGCGAGCGGTGACGAGCGCGCACTCGAGGCGGCGCTACGCCCGCGGACACTGAACGAGTTCGTCGGCCAGGAGCGGTTGCGCGAACAACTTTCGCTCGTTCTCGAGGCGGCCCGCGCGCGGGGGCGTCCGGCCGACCACGTGCTGCTGTCGGGTCCGCCGGGACTGGGCAAGACCACGCTCGCGATGATAATCGCGGCCGAGATGGGAGCGCCGCTGCGCATCACCAGCGGCCCGGCCATCCAGCACGCCGGCGACCTCGCCGCGATCCTGTCCTCGGTGGCCGAGGGCGACGTGCTGTTCTTCGACGAGATCCACCGGGTCGCCCGTCCGGCCGAGGAGATGCTCTACACCGCCATGGAGGACTTCCGCGTCGACGGGGTGGTGGGGAAGGGGCCCGGCGCCACCGCG
>CAZMXH010000538.1:0-2315 GCA_964570165.1 uncultured Actinomycetes bacterium | reverse complement strand
GGTTCGACCATCCACGCTGTGGCATGGCTTGTGGCATGAAACGTGGGCAGCCAGAGAGAGCAAGAGTGAAAGATCACCAGCTAGTTGCCCGCATCGGTGCAGGTCAGAAGCGCGCCCCGAGGGATTCGAACCCCCAACCTTCTGATCCGTAGTCAGATGCTCTATCCGTTGAGCTAGAGGCGCGAGCGATGCAGCAGACTCCGCTGGAGTCTACCTACATCCGGCAACGGAGTGTACCGGTGCAGCCTTCCCACGCCTAAAGGCTCCCGTTGACCCCATGCCTGACCCCTGTGCGGGTCGGGCCGTTGACTGTCCTGAGTTTGCCCACGTGAGCATGCTGCCGAATGGGGCCCCCGCGATGACGAACCGGCTGACGGGCACTACCTCAATGATCGTCGGTCTCCTCAATGATCATCGGTGCGGTGGGAGCACTTCGACAGCCATGATCGCGCACGGATGATCATTGAGGAGACCGACGATCATTGAGGTAGTGCCGAGCCCGTGGAGACGATCCCGCACGCGGGACACCCTCCAAGCAACCAAGGCCGACGCTGACCAGTACAACGACCCAGAACCACGAGCCGGCAGGACGCCGCCCGTCAGCAGTCGCACGACACCCGGCCGGCCGCCGCGGTGAGGGGGTCCGCGGGCAGCCGTACCACGCCGTCCGCGGTCTCCACCCCGAAGCCCTCCCGGATCCAGTACTCGATCCCGCCGATCATCTCCTTCACCTGGTATCCGAGTTGGGCGAGAGCGAGCGCCGCTCGCGTCGCGCCGTCGCATCCCGGTCCCCAGCAGTACGTGATTGCCGGCACCGCCGGGTCGAGCATGTAAGGCGCCCGGGCGGGGATCTCCGCGGTGGGCAGGTGTACGGCGCCGGGAACGCGGCCCTGCCTCCAAGCGTCGGGCCCGCGAGAGTCGACGAGCACGAACCCAGGGTTACGCGACTCCATCGCCGCATGTACGTCGGACACGTCGGCCTGGAACGTCAGGCGAGCCGCGAAGTACGCCACGGCATCGCCAGGAGGGGCAGGGGGCTGCCGGAGCGGTGCGCTGACTGGTGTGGTCATGGTTGACGACGGTACGCAGGACGATCCGCTCGTGGAACGAGTATTCGACGTAATAACCATTGATCAGCCGGGGTTTCACAGGTATTCATGGCAGATGGCCGAGGAATCGTTGGACGCTACGGATTGGCGGCTCCTGGAACTGCTCCAGCGCGACGGGCGGGCAAGCTATGCAGATCTGGCCCGCGCCGTCGAGATGTCACCCAGCGCGGTGACCGATCGCATACGCCGACTCGAGGACGCCGGCGTCATCACCGGGTACACGGTGCGCGTCGACCCCGAGCGGCTCGGTCTCACGATCATGGCGTTCGTCCGGTTGCGCTACCCGACGGGCAACTACAAGCCCTTCCATGATCTGCTCGACACCACGCCCGAGATCCTCGAGGCACACCACGTGACCGGCGAGGACTGCTTCATCCTGAAGGTGCGGGCGCGCTCGATGCAGCACCTCGAAGAGGTCACCGGCCGCATCGCTGGCCTGGGCTCGGTGACGACGAGCGTTGTCTACTCCAGCCCGCTCGAAGGGCGACCGATCCGCGCGAAGTCACCCTGAGCGGCCCGCCGCGTCGCCTCCGCCTCCGCAAATAGCTTCCTCTTCGCGGCCATGGCGCAAAGAGCTTCCTCTTCGCCGCCATGGCCGCAAAGAGGAAGCTATTTGCGCGAACGTCAAGCTCCAAGGCTGTTGGTACGGACCAGTTGAGAAACTGGTACGATCCGGTACGTACCAATCTTCCGATGACCCCGCTGGTCACAGGCACTTTGTGACCCTCTTCACAAGCTGTCCAGTGCATGCAGGGCCGTCGACCACTTACGGTCCAGTCAAACCCCAACGGAGTGGATGCAGGGCCAATCGCACTACCGCGAAAGGGTGTGTTGCCAACATGACCGCCGACGCCGTCACCTCCGCGATGCCCGGACTGGACGAGGCCCCGACGTCCCACGCCAGGCTGCTCGCCTGGGTCCGTGAAGTGGCAGAACTCACCCAGCCCGCCCGCGTTCGCTGGTGTGACGGAACCGACGCCGAATGGAACGCGCTGACAGATGAACTCGTCGAGGCGGGGACACTGGTCCGGCTCAACGAGCAGAAGAAGCCCAACTCATTCTGGGCTCGCACCGACCCGACCGACGTCGCGAGGGTCGAGGACCGCACGTTCATCTGCTCGGTCGACCCGGAAGACGCCGGGCCCACCAACAACTGGCGCGACCCGGACGAGATGAAGGCCGAGATGCGCGAGCTGTACCGCGGCT
>CAZMXH010000537.1:2095-2318 GCA_964570165.1 uncultured Actinomycetes bacterium | reverse complement strand
TCACCGAGGTGGCGGTGGTGTTCAAGCGGGCGCCGCACCTGCCGTTCGAGCACACGGCCACGGAGGAGCTGGGCCAGAACGCGCTCGTCATCCGCATTCAGCCGGATGAGGGCACGACCATCCGGTTCGGCTCGAAGGTGCCGGGCACCGCGATGGAGGTACGGGACGTCACGATGGACTTCAGCTACGGCCGCTCGTTCACCGAGGCGAGCCCGGAGGCATA
>CAZMXH010000537.1:0-2085 GCA_964570165.1 uncultured Actinomycetes bacterium | reverse complement strand
TCGGCGATCCCCCGCTGTTCCCGAGGCAGGAGGAGGTCGAGCTGTCCTGGCAGATCCTCGACCCGGTCATCGCGCGCTGGCAGGACCGTGGCCGTCCGCAGCCGTACGTCGCGGGCAGCTGGGGCCCGCCCGCCGCCGACGAGATGCTCGCCCGCGACGGCAGGGCCTGGAGGCGGCCATGACCCGGTGCGGCAACCGACTGCGGGAGAGCCGAGGCAGCTTATGATCATAGACATGCCCTCGGCGACCTCCAATGAGGTGGCCAAGCGCCTGGTGGACCTGCGCGGGGCCTATGGCGCGGTGGCGGTCGGGAGGGTTCTGACGCTGCTCGTCGTCACGAACCAAGACCACTGCGAGCCGGCGATCGCCGCCGCCAACGAGGCGAGCTACGAGAACCCGTGCCGCATCCTGGCCGTGGTGCGCGGGACCTCCCGCGGCTCGGGGCGGCTGGACGCGCAGATCCGCGTCGGTGGCGACGCGGGAGCCAGCGAGGTCATCGTCCTGCGCACCTACGGCCCGCTCACCGCCCATTCCCAGTCGGTAGTGATGCCGCTCCTGCTACCCGACGCTCCGCTCGTCACGTGGTGGCCCGGCGAGGCGCCGCGGGTCCCGGCCGACGATCCGGTCGGCAGGCTCGGGCGCCGCCGCATCACCGATGCCGCGGCGTGCCGCCGACCTGCCGCTGCCCTGGCCGACCGGACTGCGAACTACCGGCCGGGCGATACCGACCTCGCCTGGACCCGGGTGACGCTCTGGCGCACGGTGCTGGCCGCCGCGCTGGACCAGCCCCCGCATGAGGCGGTCACCGCGGCCAGGGTGGTCGGCGCGCAGGTCAGCCCCAGCGCCGACCTGCTCGCGGCGTGGCTGTCGCTGTCTCTTGACTGCCCCGTCACGCGTACGAAGGCCAGCGGTGTCGAGGGCATCACGCGTGTCGAACTGGTCCGCGAGTCCGGCCCGATCATCCTCGACCGCCCCGGTGACGAGGCGGCCACGCTCACGGTGCCTGGGCGCCTCGACCGCCACGTGGCCCTGCCCCGCCGCACGGAGGCCGAGTGCATCGCAGAGGAGTTGCGCCGGCTCGACCCGGACGAGGTGTACGGCGAGGTGGTCACCACCGGACTGCGCCGGCTACAGGAGACCGGTCGCATCACCTGCGTCGCCGGAGTGGCGGCCCCATGACCCCCATGGTCATCGTGCACCGCGACCCGACCGTGCTCGCTGCCGCCGCAGCCGCACGTATGATCACGAAGCTGGTCGACGCACAGGCGCTCCGGGAGTCTGCCACGCTCGTGGTGACCGGCGGCGGCGCCTGCACAGCCACCCTCGCGGCGATCGCCTCGTCGCCGGCCCTGGCGGCCGTCGACTGGACGCGCGTGAACCTGTGGTGGGGGGATGAGCGGTTCCTGCCCGCCGGCGATGAGGAGCGCAACGAGACAGCGGCCCGGAGGGCGCTGCTCGACCACGTGCCGCTCGATCCCGGGCGGGTGCACCCGATGCCGACCGCCGAAGACGGGCTCGAGCCGGAGGAGGCCGCCGACCGGTATGCCGCGGAGCTTGCCGACGCAGCCGGGAGTGGCAGCATGCCGGAATTTGACGTGGTGCTGCTTGGTGTCGGCCCTGACGGTCACGTGGCCTCGTTGTTCCCCGGTGAGCCCGGATATCGGGAGACCGATCGCCCCGTCGTCGCAGTCCGCGAGGCGCCGAAGCCGCCGCCCACACGCATCTCGCTGACGTTGCCGGTGATCCGCTCGGCCGCAGAGGTCTGGCTCGTGGTGTCCGGGGAGGACAAGGCCCCCGCGGTGCGAGCCGCGCTCAAGGGCTCTGGCGACCCTCCGGTACCGGCCGCGGCCGCGACAGGCCGCCAGCGCACCGTCTGGCTGCTGGACCGCGCCGCCGCTTCCCAGCTTGACGTTCGATCACGTTCAGCAGGCGCGCCCTGACGTCACGAGGCATGCTTGCCTGTTGAGGTGAGGCCGCGGCTGCTGAACGTGATCGACGAGCTAGCGGCTAGCCGCCGCGCGCGGCGCGCAGGCCCTGCAGCGCCTCCTCGAGCAGTGCTGCGCCGGCGGCGTCGCTGCGACGCTC
>CAZMXH010000536.1:1032-2319 GCA_964570165.1 uncultured Actinomycetes bacterium | reverse complement strand
ATGCGCCTGGGGAAGTGCCGGCCGACCCGCTGAACGTGGTCAAACCCCCGGCGGCTGGCGATCAGGTCAGGCGGGCGGCGCGCAGTGCCAGGTAGTGGCGTTCCGGCAGGCTTGCCGTCCGTTCCGCTGCCCGGCGGTAGCTCTCCCGGGCGGCTGCCGTGTCCCCGACCATCTCCAGCAGATGCGCGCGCACCGCCTCCAAGCGGTGGGTGTGGGTCATCCGCTCGTCGGAGTCCAGCGTGCCGAGCAGCGCCAGTCCTGCCCGCGGGCCATGGACCATGGCGACCGCGACCGCGCGGTTGAGCGTGATGAGGGGGCCCGGCGACACGCGCTCCAGCAGGTCGTACAGCTCCAGGAGCTGCGGCCAGTCGGTGTCCTCCGCGCGCGTGGCCTCGTCGTGGACCGCCGCGATCGCCGCCTGCAGTTGGTACGGGCCGATCGGGCCGGTGCCCAGCGTACGGGTCAGCAGCGCCACCCCCTCGTCGATCTGCGCGGCGTCCCACAGCTCGCGGCGCTGCTCGGCCTGCGGAACGAGGAAGCCGTCGGCGTCCGTCCTGGCGGGGCGGCGCGCGTCGGTAAGCAGCATCAGCGCGAGCAGACCGGCCACCTCACCGTCGGACGGCCGGAGCCGGTGGAGCAGCCTGGCGAGCCGGATCGCCTCCCTGGCCAGGAGGGGACGCTGCAGCGCGGGGCCGGCCGTCGACGTGTACCCCTCGTTGAAGATCAGGTAGAGCACGTGCAGCACGGCTCGAAGCCGGTCCGGCCACTCCTCGTCGCTCGGCATCCGGAACCTGGCGCCGCAGGACTTGATGCGCTGCTTCGCTCGGCTGATCCGCTGCGCCATGGTCGCCTCCGGCACGAGGAAGGCATGCGCGATCTCGGAAGTGGTCAGGCCGCCCACTGCGCGCAGCGTCAGCGCCACCGCCGACTGCGAGGTCAGCACCGGGTGACAGCACATGAACAGCAACGCCAGCGTGTCATCTTCGGCCGCATCCTCCTCATCGGCTGCCGGCGCCAGCCGCTGGTCCGAGGGGACCCGCGCCGCCACGAGTGCCTCCCTCCGGCGGCGCGACTCCTGACTGCGCAGTTCGTCGGTCATACGCCGGGCGGCGACCCGGATGAGCCACCCGCGCGGCCTCTCGGGCACGCCGTCCTCGGGCCAGCTCAGGGCCGCCGCCAGCAGTGCTTCCTGGACCGCGTCCTCGGCGGCGTCGAAGTCCCCGAACCGCCGTGCCACGGCGCCGAGGACCTGCGGAGCGCGTTCGCGAAGCAGGTCCTCGACGCCGG
>CAZMXH010000536.1:0-1022 GCA_964570165.1 uncultured Actinomycetes bacterium | reverse complement strand
GGCCCGGCTACCCCCCCCACCCCCGGGCCCCGCGCCCCGCGCCCCGGGGCCGCGGGTCCGCCACGCGGCCCCTCGACGCCGGAGTTCACGGTCCGCTGCGTCACGCGGTGGTGTCCGGCGCGGCCAGCACCGGCTGCACCTCGATCGGGATGTTCAGCGGCGCGCCGCCACGCCCGGGCGCGGCCGACATGACGGCAGCGATCTCGACGTCCACGATCCGATATCCGGCCAGGAACTCCTTGGACTCAGGGAACGGACCGTCGGTGACTGCTGGCAACCCGTTGTCCTGCGCACGCACGATCTTGGCCATCTCCGGGCCGCCCAGCCCCTGCTCGTCGACCAGCTCGCCGGACTCGGTGAGCTCCTTGCTGGTCCGGTGCTGGAACTCGATGTGTCGCTTCACATCCTCCGCTGGCCAGGTCGTCATCTCGCCGTGCTTCTCCGTCACGTCTGGCGGCGCGCCGTACCTCATCAGGAGTATGTACTTCATGGGGTTGCTCCTCTCGCTCTTGCGCCCGGTCGGCGCTCTCACCGGTACATCGGAGCACGCGGTGGGTTCTCGACGTCCCTCACCGAAACCGTAGGCAACCGCCCCGGCTAGCCGGGCTCTCCGGCGAGGACGGCTGTCCGGCGGTGCAGGAGCATGTGAGAGTACGTGTAAGTCAGGGCCGCCCGGAAGGCGGTCGAACAGGCACCCGGCTGCAAGCGACGGCGCCCGGCGGGACACCCTGCTCACGGCTGGGTCAAGGTCATCCGCATGGCTTCCGTCTGACCCGCAGCGGCCGCGCCACTGCGCCGGGGACTCAGGCGGTCTTCTCCCGGCGCTCACGCTTGCCGCGGGCGACCCTGGGCACGAGGGTCGGGTTGACGTTCTCGAGCACGACGTCGCGGTCGATGACCACTCGCGCGACGTCCTGCCGGCTCGGCACCTCGTACATGACGTCGAGCAGCACCTCTTCCATGATCGCCCGCAGGCCGCGCGCGCCGGTGTCACGCAGCAGCTCCTGGTCGGCGATGGCCTC
>CAZMXH010000535.1:388-2319 GCA_964570165.1 uncultured Actinomycetes bacterium | reverse complement strand
CCACGCGGTCGCCGCCGGCGAGCCGCTGGACCCAGAGACGATCGCGGTATGGCGGCGCGCCACGGGCCTGACCATCCACGACGGGTACGGCCAGACCGAAACCGCCAATCTGGTCGCCAACATTCCCGGTCTTCCGGTGAAGCCCGGCTCGATGGGACTGCCCACCCCCGGCTTCGACGTGCATATCGTGGACGACAGCGGGAAACGCCTCCCGCCCGGCGAGGAGGGGCACCTGGCCGTCGCCACATCCCCCACCAGGCCGGTTGGCCTGTTCAGCGAGTACTGGCACGACGCCGATCGGACCGCTCAAGTGTTCCGCCACGGCTACTACTACACCGGCGACCGCGCCATTGCCGACGAGGACGGCTACCTGTGGTTCGTCTCCCGCGACGACGACCTCATCATCTCGGCCGGGTACCGGATCGGACCGTTCGAGGTCGAAGCTGCACTGGTCGAACACCCCGCCGTGGTCGAGGCCGCAGCCGTGGGGGTACCCGACCCGGAACGCGGCCAGATCGTCTGTGCCTACGTGGTCCTGGCGGCCGGCCGCCTGCCGTCCGCCGAGCTCGCCGCCGAAATCCAAGACCATGTCAAGTCCGTCACCGCCCCGTACAAGTACCCGAGGCGGATCGAGTTCGTCGACGAGCTGCCCAAGACCATCTCGGGCAAGATCCGTCGCGTCGAACTCAGGTCCAAGGCAGCCGCGAGCTCTGCCCCGCGGCCAGGCGAAGGCGTGGGCCGAGCGCCACGGACACCACACGACGAGAGGGGCCGGCGTGGAAGTCGCTGACGGCGTACACCGTATCGAGACTGCCCTGGGCGAGCGGATCAACTGCGTCTACGTCTTCACCGGGTCCCAGGTAGCGGCGGTGTTCGACACCGGCGTCGCCACCACCGTCCGGGCGGCTCTCCTCCGCTACCTCGAGACGATCGGATACGACCCGCACCGGATCCGCTACGTCGTGAACAGCCATTGCGACTGGGATCACACTGGCGGCAACGGCGTCGTCAGCGAACTAGCCCCGCACGCTCTGCTGATGTGCCACGAACTCGACCGGCCGATGGTAGAGGATGTTCAACATCTGATCAACGCCAGGTACGGCGAGTTCCGCGACGACCATGGCGTCGACGAGCCCGCTGCTACCAAGAAGACCATCCACGAGAGCGTCGACCTGGTACCGGTGGACGTATGCCTGCGCGGCGGCGAACGGCTCCACCTCGGCGACGGCTGGCACCTAGAGGTACTGCACACCCCCGGTCACTCCCGCGGCCACCTCAGCATCTACGACCCGCGGAGCCGAGCGCTCGCCATCGGTGATGCAACACTCGGGACGGCCGTCCCGTTCGCCGATGGCAGCCCGGCGTTCCCACCCACCTATCGTTACGTCGACAGCTATATCGAGACTATCGAGCGTTTCGAGGCGATCGTCCCCAGCGCGCTACTCACCAGCCACTACCCCGTGTACGAGGGCGATCAGGTGCAAGAGTTCCTGGACGTGAGCCGAGCGTACGTCGACCGGATCGACGCTGAGCTGCGCGGGCTGCTGGCCGATCGACCAGGGACGATGCGGGAACTGATCGAACAGCTGGGCCCGGGCCTCGGGACCTGGCCGGCGGGCGCACACGAGTACCTCGTCCATCCGTTTGCCGGGCATCTCGAGAGACTCGAACGCGACGGTCACGTGCGACGCACGCGCGTGAGCGGGGGCCACGTCAGCTTCCGATGGACGGGATGACACGACGATCCACCAGACCACGCGGCGATGCGATGAGCTAAGGGGACGGATGTGCAACTGACCGGCAGGACAGGGATCGTGACCGGTGGAGCCGGCGGACTTGGTGCGCTCACGGCGGAGTTCCTCGCGCAGGCGGGCGCACGGGTGCTGATCTTCGACCTCGCTACCAGCGACGGCACCAATGTCGCGCGCGAC
>CAZMXH010000535.1:0-378 GCA_964570165.1 uncultured Actinomycetes bacterium | reverse complement strand
CACCGGATGCGACGTGCGGTTCGTCGCCGGAGACCTGGCCGACCTGCCGGCCACGCGGGACCAACTCGTCGACATCGCCGCCCAACTCGGCGGCGTGGACGTACTCGTGAACAACGCTGCCATCTATCCGAGCAAGCCGTTCGAAGACTATTCCCTCGAGGAGTACCGAAGCGTCCAGAACATCAACGCGGACGCGGCCTTCATAGGTGCCCAGGCCCTGGTGCCTGGTATGCGCGCCAAGCGCTGGGGGCGCATCGTCAACATCGGGAGCATCACGTTCAACGCCGGCTTCGCCAACCTCGCCCCGTACGTCGCTTCGAAAGGTGCGCTCGTCGGCCTCACCCGTGCCCTGGCGCGAGAACTAGGCCCCGACGGGAT
>CAZMXH010000534.1:0-2319 GCA_964570165.1 uncultured Actinomycetes bacterium | reverse complement strand
TCACTTCGGCGGTCGGGTCCACGCGCAATACAAAATGCACTCGCACCAGCACCGGTGTGCCGTCGCTCACGTCTCCCATCAGCAGGGCGACGTGCTCGCTGCCGTCGACCGTGTCGCGGTACGCCAGCGCCCGGAAGGTGCCGTGCTCGGTCGGCAAGCGAGTCTCGGCAACCTTGGTGACCTGCAGCTCGTACCGTCGCCGGTACCGGATGAGGTTGGCGATCGAGATCATCGCCAGCCCGTGCTCGTCCGCGAACTCGCGCAGCGCCGGCCCACGCATCATCGACCCGTCGTCGTGCACCAGTTCCGCGAGCACTCCCACCGGGTTGAGCCCCGCCAACCGAGCCAGGTCCACGCCCGCCTCGGTGTGGCCTGCGCGCTGCAGCACTCCGCCGCTCATCGCCCGCAGCGGGAAGACGTGACCGGGACGGGTGAGCTCGTACGGCTCGGTCGCCGAGTCGCTGAGCACGCGGACGGTGTGCGCTCGATCGGAGGCCGAGATCCCCGTCGTGATGCCGTCCCGGGCATCGACGGACACCGAGTACGCGGTACCCCGGCGGTCCTCGTTCACGTAGGTCATCGGCGGCAGCTTCAGCCGATCCAGGTCGGCCCCGAGCATCGGGACGCACACCACGCCCGAGGTGTGCCTGATCATGAAGCCCATCAGCTCTGGGGTGGCCTTGCGGGCAGCGAAGATCAGGTCTCCCTCGTTCTCTCTGTCCTCGTCGTCCACAACTACGACCGGCTTGCCGGCCGCAATGTCGGCGATCGCGCGGGCCACGCTGTCCAGCCGTACGTCGCCCATCAGCGCACCAGCCTTTCCACATACTTGGCGATCACGTCGACCTCGAGGTTGACCCACTCCCCCGGCTGCCGGAGACCCAGCGTCGTCGACTCGAGCGTCGTCGGGATGAGGCTCACCTCGAACCAGTCCTCGCCCACGCCGGAGACCGTGAGCGACACGCCGTCCACCGCGATAGACCCCTTCTCCGCCACGTATCTCGCCAGCCGTTGGGGCAGTTCGATCCGGAGCACGTCCCAGTCGTCGCCGGAAACCCGGCTCTGGACCTCGCCGACACCGTCGACATGGCCCTGGACGATGTGCCCTCCGAGCCGGTCGCTTGCCCGGACGGCCCGCTCCAGGTTGACGCGTGTACCTGCGCTCAACCTGGCCAAGGTCGAGCGCTCGAGCGTCTCGCGCATCACGTCCGCGGTGAACGTCCCGTCGCGCACTCCGACAGCGGTGAGGCACACTCCGTCGACCGCGACCGAGTCGCCGTGCTTCAGGTCCCCTGTGACCCGCGGGCCCCGCACGGCGAGCCGTGCCGCCCCGGCCGAACCTTCGACCGTCACCACCTCGCCGAGTTCCTCCACGATCCCGGTGAACATCCGGCCTCATCCCTTCCTCGCGGCAGTGAGCCGGACGTCCGGTCCCACCATGGCAACGTCGATGATCTCCAAGCGGACGGCCGCGTCCACGGTGCCGACGCCAGCGTCGCCCAGCGCGGCCGTCCCGGCGCCGAGCAGTGCCGGCGCAAGGTACGCGACGACCCGGTCGACAAGCTCCACCTTCCAGAACGCGCCCGCGAGCGTGGGCCCGCCCTCGAGCCAGACGTGCGTACACCCCCTCGCGAACAGCTGAGACAGGCCGTCGGCGGGGTCGCGGGTCGTCAGCCGCACGGTCTCGGCGGTGGCGTCGTTCACGGCCGCGCCCTTAGGGATGTCGCGGAGCCCCATGACGGCACGCAGCGGCTGGCGGCTGCGGTCCAGGGGCCGATCGTTGGCGTCCCGAACGGTCAGCCGCGGATCGTCGGCGAGCACCGTGCCGGTCCCGACCAGGATCGCGTCGCATTGTGCCCGCAGCAGGTGGACGTCGGCCCGCGACTCGGGCGACGTGATCCACCGGCTGCTCCCGTCGGCGGCCGCACTGCGCCCGTCCAGCGTCGCGGCGAACTTCCAGGTGACGTACGGCCGCCCGGTGTCGACAGCGAACGTCCAGACGGGGTTGACCGCGCGTGCCTCGTCGATGAGCACGCCGCCCTCGACATCGACTCCGGCGGCCCGCAGCGCGGCGGCACCTCCGGTGGCCCACGGGCTGCGGTCGGGCTGGGCGTACACGAGGCGGCGAACGCCAGCCTGCCGCAGCGCATCGGCGCATGGCCCGGTGCGGCCCGTGTGGCTGCACGGCTCGAGCGTGACCACTGCCGTGGCCCCTTCCGCCCGCGCCCCGGCCTGCCGCAGCGCGTCAATCTCGGCGTGCCGTTCGCCCGCGCCGCGCCCGTAGCCCTCGGCGAGGACCTCCCCGTCGGGCGCGAGCAG
>CAZMXH010000533.1:0-2340 GCA_964570165.1 uncultured Actinomycetes bacterium | reverse complement strand
TACGAGCGGCTGGCTCGCGACGGCCTGGACCGACGCCACCGTGACGATCGCCCCTGTGGCCACCGCGGAGAAGACCGCATCGTTGGCGAGGTAGAGGCCGGCCATCGACACGGTTACCGCGACCCCCGAGACCAGCACCGCGCGGCCGGAGGTCGCGGCGGCGAGCGACACTGCATCGGTGGTACCCCGGCCGCGTATCCGCTCCTCGCGTACCCTACGCAGGTAGAACAGAGAGTAGTCGACGCCGACCGCCATGCCCATCAGCACGATCACGTGCATGACCATGCCCGGGTCGGGAACCAGCTGTGAGGCGAGCGCCCACAGGCCGATGCCGGCGAGCACGGACGACAGGCCGAGCAGCACCGGCACACCCGCAGCAAGCAGCGCGGCGAACGCCACGAGCAGCACCAGCAGCGTGACCGGCACGCTGTAGAAGGTCGCGCGGTTGACGTCCTTGTCCAGCATCGCAGAGAAGTCGGCGCGGATGGAGGCCAAACCGGCCTGGTCGATCCGCAACTCGGGATACGACGCCTGCGCCGCAGCCGTCGCGTCGCGCAGTGGCTGAACCCGCTTGTCGGCGGTCTCCGGGTCGCCGGCGACTTGCGCCGTGACTAGGAGTGACTGGCCAGTCGGAGCTGGTTTCGGGTCACTGACCTGGCTCACCTCGGGCAGGCCGCGGAGCCGGTGCGCGAGCTCCGACGCTGCGGCGGAGGCCCGCTGCTCGTCCAGCGTGTCGGACCGCGCAGTAATCAAGAAGTTCTCGACCGCGGGCTGCTGCAAGGCGGCGGCGTCGATGAGCGCCGCCGACTGCCCAGACTCGCCGACCCCGAGATCGACCTCGGAGGCCTGGCGGGCGCCGATGGAGCTTCCTCCCACGGCCGCCGCCACGATGACCACGAGCCACACAGTGATCGCCCACCACGGATATGTTGCGCTCCACCGGCCGATCTTCGTCACCATCGAGCCACTCCGACAGTAGTGGGTGCTGTTACCAACATCCGAATCCTCTGTCGATGAACGCCACGATGTCAGTGGGCTGAGTACCCCGGTTCAAAGGTGGTTCTAGGACTACTGACAATCCGTCGGGCCGGGGCACACAATTGACCGGTACCCGGACCTCCGGAGGCTGCAATGGCTGAGGGCACCGCCGCGCTGAACGAGCGGCTGCGCCTGCTCAGATGGGCGTTCGCACTGATCGGACTCGCGGTCGCCGGCGTGCTGCTGTGGTGCCTGCTGGCGGTCGCGGTGACATTGATCCCACTCGTCGTTGGTGTGCCACTCACGACATCGGCGGTTCTCGCCGTGCGGTCGCTGGCAGACCTGCACCGCAGGTGGGCGGCGGAGGTCATGGGCGTGCGGATCGAGCGGCGTTACCGTACCCTGCCGGGCCGGAGCAGCTTTTACCAGCTGATTGCCCTGGTCCGCGACCCCGCGATGTGGCGGGACCAGTTTTGGGTGTTCGTCAACAGCACCGCCGGGATCCTGCTGCTCTGCGTCCCGGCGGGCCTGTTCATGTACGGGTTGTGGGGTTTCGCCTTCCCCGTGCTGTACGCCCAGGTGCCGGATGGCACGTTGAACGATCACCTCGGCCTGTTCCGGGTTACCAGCCAGGCGACGTCGCTGCTCCTCATCCCGGTCGGGCTGCTGAGCCTGCTGATGTGCTGGGTCGTGTTGCCGCCCGTGATGCGGAGTTACGCGCTGCTGACCCGGGCAGTGCTGGCGCCGGAGCGGTCCACGTCGGCCGAGCGGGTTCGTCACCTCACCGATTCGCGCACCGACGTGGTCAACCACGTGGCTGCCGAGATGCGCCGGATCGAGCTCGACCTGCATGACGGCGCTCAGGCCCGGTTGGTGGCGCTCGGTATGAGTCTTGGCATGGCGAGGACGCTCATGGAGACCGACCCCGAGATGGTCAAGCGGCTGCTCGACCAGGCCAAAGAGTCGAGCGACGAGGCGCTGGCGGAGCTGCGGCGGCTCGTTCGCGGTATTCGCCCTCCGATACTCGCCGACCGCGGCCTGCCTGGCGCGGTCCAGGCGCTCGCGGTCGATCTGCCGATGACCGGCGACGTCTCGTGCGACCTGGACGGCCGCCCGCCGGAGCCGGTGGAGTCCTCGGCGTACTTCGCCGTGGCCGAGGCATTGACCAACGCGGCGCGGCACAGCGGTGCGAGCCAGGTGCGGGTGCGGATCAGCCACGACGATCACCTGCTTCGCATCGTCGTTGACGACAATGGCCGGGGCGGCGCCACCATCCATCCGGATGGCGGGATAGCGGGCACCCAGCGAAGGCTGGCCGCCTTCGACGGTAATCTCACTCTGGAGAGCTCCGACGGTGGGCCC
>CAZMXH010000532.1:0-2343 GCA_964570165.1 uncultured Actinomycetes bacterium | reverse complement strand
CACTGGGAGGCGCCCGAGGACGGGCGCCCGCGGCCGGAGGTCGCCTGGACGGAGCACGCCGGCGACCAGTTCGTCGCCGCGGTCGAGGACGGGCCGCTGTGGGGCACGCAGTTCCACCCCGAGAAGTCGGGCGACGCGGGCGCGATGCTGCTGCGCAACTGGCTGCGGAGGCTGAGTTCGTGATCAAGAATTGGGACGCCACCGCGTATGACCGCGACTTCGCCTTCGTGGCCTCCTACGGCGCCGAGTTGCTCGACTGGCTGGCCGTCCGGCCCGGTGAGACCGTGCTCGACCTCGGCTGCGGCACCGGCGAGCTCGCAGCCCGCATCGCCGAGGCCGGAGCCCGCGTGATCGGTATCGACTCCGACCCCGGGATGATCGAGGCCGCCCGGCGCCGGCTTCCGGGCGGCGACCTGCGGGTGGCTGACGCCCACGACTTCTCGGTGGAGGAACCCGTCGACGCGGTGTTCTCGAACGCCGCGCTGCACTGGATGCCGGCCGCCGTGGAGGTCCTGGGGTGCGTGTCCGATGCGCTGCGCGACGGTGGCCGCTTCGTCGCCGAGATGGGGGCCACCGGCAACGTCGCGACGGTGATGTCCGCGGTCGACCAGGCGTGCCGGGAGGCCGGCCTGCCCGAGCGGGCCTGGCCCTGGTTCTTCCCCTCGCCGGCGCAGTACGCGGCGATGCTGGAGGACGCCGGCTTCGAGATCCGCGAGCTAGACTTCCGGGACCGGCCGACGGAGCTCGCCGGCGGCGCGGAGGGCTTCACCGGCTGGCTGACCATGTTCGCCGGTGCGGCGCTCGCCGACGTCCCCCCGGCGGTGCTGGAGCGCGCGGCGGAGATCGCCCGGCCGGCGCTGTGGCGGAGCGGCTCGTGGTGGGCTGACTACCGCCGCCTCCGATTCCGCGCCGTCAAGATCTCCTAGTACCTCGCCGATCATGCAGGCGCCGTTCGGCACACACCGTGAGAATCTCGTGGAGGAACCCGTGAGCCGTCTTCAACTGCTGCCCGCGGTGGACGTGGCCGACGGGCAGGCCGTCCGGCTGGTCCGCGGCGAGCTCGGCACCGAGACCCGGTACGGCTCGCCGCTCGACGCGGCGCTGGCCTGGCAGGAGGCCGGCGCCGAGTGGATCCACCTGGTGGACCTCGACGCCGCGTTCGGCCGCGGCTCCAACCGGGAACTGCTGGCGTCGGTGGTCGGACGGCTCGACGTCGCGGTGGAGCTGTCCGGCGGGATCAGGGACGACGACTCGCTGACGGCAGCGCTCGGCACCGGCTGCGCCAGGGTCAACCTCGGCACGGCGGCGCTGGAGGACCCGTCCTGGACGGCCCGGGTGATCGCCGAGTACGGCGACAAGATCGCGGTGGGGCTCGACGTCCGCGGCGGCAGGCTAGCCGCCCGCGGCTGGACCCGAGAGGGCGGCGACCTCTGGGAGGCGCTGGAGCGGCTCGACCGGGACGGGTGTCCCCGCTACATCGTCACCGACGTGACCCGGGACGGCACCCTGCAGGGGCCGAGTCTGAGCCTGCTGCGTGACGTGTGCGAGCGCACCAGCAAGCCCGTTGTGGCCAGCGGCGGAGTGGCCAGCCTCGACGACATCGCCGCGCTGCGTGAGCTCGTGCCCGTCGGTGTCGAGGGCGCGATCATCGGCAAGGCGCTGTACTCGGGTGCCTTCAGCCTGGAGGCGGCGCTGGAGGTGGCGTCGCGATGACTCGACGCATCGGATCCGGCGCTCCCTGGGAGACGGTCGTCGGCTACAGCAGGGCCGTGGCGGCCGGCGACCACGTTTGGGTGACCGGGTGCACCTCGCTGCGCGACGGCGAGGTCGTCCACGAGGGCGATCCGTACGCGCAGACCGCGCAGGCTCTTCGCAACGTGCAGTGGGCGCTGGAACAGGTGGGCGCGTCGCTGGCGGACGTCGTCCGCACCAGGATATTCGTCACCGACATCTCGCGATGGGAAGAGTACGGCCGGGCGCACGGGGAGGCGTTTGGCCACACCATGCCCGCGACCTCGATGGTGGAGGTGAGCGGGCTGATCGACCCGCGGATGCTGGTCGAGGTCGAGGCGGTCGCGTACCGCCCCGGAGTGGGCCTATGAGTGTAGCGGTCCGGGTGATCCCATGCTTGGACGTCGACGCCGGCCGGGTCGTCAAGGGGGTTCGGTTCGCCGGGCTGCGGGACGCCGGCGATCCCGTCGAGCTGGCCCGGGCCTACGACGCCGAGGGTGCGGACGAGTTGGTGTTCCTTGACGTCACGGCCTCCGCAGAGGACCGCGCGACGACGTACGGCGTGGTGTCCCGGACAGCCGAGCAGGTCTTCATCCCGCTCACCGTCGGCGG
>CAZMXH010000531.1:0-2367 GCA_964570165.1 uncultured Actinomycetes bacterium | reverse complement strand
CCGGGCATGGTGTCGGCGACGGCATCGTGCTCGACCTTGCCCGGCTCCGCCACATGGAGATCGACGTCGAGCGGCGTACCGCGTGGGCTCAGACCGGCCTCACCGCCGCCGAGTACACCACCGCGGCCGCAAGGTACGGCCTCGGCACCGGCTTCGGCGACACCGGATCGGTCGGCATCGGCGGGCTCACCCTCGGCGGCGGTATCGGGTACCTCGTCCGCAAGCACGGCCTCACCATTGACGACGTGCTGGCCGCCGAGGTCGTGACGGCTGACGGGCGCGTCCGGCACGTCGACAACGAAGCGCACCCAGACCTGTTCTGGGCGATTCGCGGCGGCGGCGGGAACTTCGGCGTGGTGACGCGCCTGCAGTTCCGGCTGCACCGCCTCGACAGGGTCGTCGGAGGCATGCTCGTGCTTCCGGCGACGGCGCGGACCATCAGCGACTTCGTAGCTGCCTCCCAGGCGGCGCCCGACGAGGTCAGCACGATCGCCAACGTCATGCCGGCGCCACCGATGCCGTTCCTGGCGCAGGAGCACTGGGGCGAGCCCGTCATCATGGCCACGGTGTGCTACGCGGGCGAGCTTGGCAGCGCTGACTACGTGCTTGCACCGTTCCGCGCGATCGCCACACCGATCGCTGACATGGTCCGGCCCATGCCCTACCCGGAGATCTACGCGCCCGATCACCAAGGCGAACGCCTCCTTGCCGTGAACCGGAACCTCTTTCTCGACTCCGTCGATCGCTCGCGGGCAGAGGCGATTGTCGACCGGCTTCGCTCCGCCACCGCGACCATGGCTGTGGCGCAGCTACGGGTGCTGGGCGGCGCCATGGCCCGCGTCCCGTCCGAGGCGACGGCATTCGCTCACCGCGACCGCGGCATCATGGCCAACGTCACCGCCGCCTACCGACAGGCTGAGGACGCGCCGCTCCAAGGCGCCTGGGCGGACGAGTTCTCCGAGATATTGCGGGACGGCTACCCGGCGGCCTACGTCAACTTCATCGGCGACGAAGGAGCCGACAGGGTCCGCGATGCCTACCCCGGACGCACATGGGACCGGCTACGCGAGATCAAGGCCTACTACGATCCGGCCAACGTCTTCCGCCGCAACCACAACATCCCGCCACGCGCACGCGTCGAACGGCCGTGACTCCGCGACGCTCGGCGTGCAACCCCGGGACTCATCGCCGGCCTTCCGCCCGTGAGCGCCGTCGCACTCAACCGACGAGGGAATAGACCGGGAGCGAGCTAGGCCTGCTGGCTGATGTTGACCATCCACGGGATCCCGAACTGGTCGACGCACTGGCCGAACTCGTCACCCCACATCTGCTTCTCGAGCGGAACGGACACGGTGCCACCGCCCGAGAGCTTCTCCCAGTAGTTGCGCAACTCGGTGCTGTCGTCGCCGCTCAGGCTCACTGTGATGTTGTTGCCGGGGCTGTATTCCGTACCAGGCGGTACGTCGGCACCCATGAGCGTGAATCCGAGGTCGGTCTCGAGCATGCCGTGCATGATCTTGTCGGCTTCCGGGGCGTCCGGCTGGCCGAACTCTGCGTACGTGTTCAGCGTCAGGGTGCCACCGAAGACGTCCTTGTAGAACTCCATGGCTCGCCGCGCGTGGCCATCGAAGCTGATGTACGGATTGAGACGAGATGCCATCGGATAGCTCCCTTCACCGCTGCGGCATCGTCTCGACGATAGCGAGAGCGGGCGACAGCAGGGGCTTGGTTGACGAGATGGGGCCAGATCGTCCGGAATGCTCGTCATCGGTGCGGGTGAACGCCGGTGACGAGCGACGCTGGCCAGCCGCTGGGATGATCATCCCACGAGCTCGGCGGGGACGGTCGGCCTCATGCCGCGCAGCGGCCGAAGCGCTGCTTCTCAGCCGGGACCGCAATGCTGCGTTCTCTCGACGCAGCGCGTCGCGCTCCTTGAGCAATGACTCTTCACGCGCCAGCAATCGCCGGTACTGCTCGTAGTAGTAGTCAACGCCGCTGTTCCGCGTGACAGTAAGACGATCAGGCCAGTTCTGCTGATCCACTGCATCATCGCCACCCTGATCAGCTCCGTCCACCCACTGAGCACACGCGTGATCAGCAGCAGCCTCGGCGACGGAAGGCCGTCGGTGGGCTCTCGGAGCCATGCCGCTCAAGGTAGGTGGCAGCAGACCATCCAGGAACCCGGCCAGCCACCTAATCTCATGACGGAAATCCGCACCTGCGCTCGCAGGCAGCTTGCCGAGGTCCGGCGGTTAACCCGATGGTGACCGTTCGGGCGCAGACCTTCGTCGACGGGTGGGTGGGTGGGTTCAGAAGGGTGGGGGTGGTGTCGTCGTAGGTGCCGTGCTGGTTGGTGTTGAGGTTGTT
>CAZMXH010000530.1:0-2380 GCA_964570165.1 uncultured Actinomycetes bacterium | reverse complement strand
GTCGTCAGCCAGCCCGGGGCGTTGTTGTCCAGCGGGAAGAAGATCCCGGAGACGAACAGGATGGGGAACACGAGGAGGTTGAGGACCGCCGGCGCCGACTCGGCGTTGGTGATGAGCGTCGTCGCCGCCAGGCCCAGGCCGCAGAAGGATGCCGATCCCAGCACGACTGTTACGAGTGCGGCCGGCAGCGCACGCCATACGATCTGCACGTCGAAGGCGAAGGCGGCGACGGTCATCATGAGGGTCACCGCGAGAACCGACATCACCACCGCAGCTGAGAGCCGGCCTGTCATCCAGATCCATCCCGGCAGGGGTGTACCGCGGACCCGCTTGAGTATCCCCATGTCACGTGCGGTCGTAACGCTGATCGCCAGGTTGGTGAAGCAGGCGGCCACGATGGCGAAGACCGCGATTCCGGGCGAGAACACCTGGGCGAACGGCAGCCCGCCAGACATCGTGCTACCCAACAGAGCGTTGAGCAGGATTAGGAACATCAAGGGGAAGACCAGGGTGAAGAACGCACCCATCGGGTTACGCAGGGTGGTCTTCAACGCGTAGCCGACCTGGCGTGCAACTAGCCTGGTTGTCGACGGCCGCCGGACAGGTTGCCTGATCGCGACGTCAGTCATTTGCGTACTTCCCCTCGGGGGGGGTGACCGTTGTGCTGGGAGTCGACCAGCGCGAGGTAGGTGTCTTCGAGCGACGGGCGCGCCACGGTCAGACCCGCGAGCTCAACTCCGGAACCAAGCGCCCAGCCGGTGAGGCGCCACAGCACGCGGGTCACGTCGACCGTGCGGATGGTGATTCGGCCCTCGTCGCGGGTGACCTCCGCCCCGAGGTCGGGCGGCAGCCGGTCGGTAATGCCGTCCATGTCCCTGAACTGGACGAGCGCCTCCCCGCGGTCGCGGCCACCGAGCTCGTCCGGAGTGCCGGTCGCGACCACGGCACCGTCCGCGATGACCGCGACCCGGTCGGCCAGGCGCTGAGCCTCGTCCATGTAATGGGTCGTCAGCAGGATGGTGGTGCCCAGCGAACCGAGGCCGGCCACGACATCCCACGCTTGGCGACGGGCCGACGGGTCGAAGCCGGTCGTCGGCTCGTCCAGGAAGAGCACCTCGGGGTCGCCGACGATGCCCAGCGCGAGGTCGAGGCGTCGCTTTTGCCCTCCTGACAGGGACTTGATACGGGCACGTCGCTTGTCCACGAGCCCGGCGAGCTCGATCACCTCGCCGACCGGGCGTGGGTGCGGGTAGTAGCCAGCGTGGAGCCGGATCGCCTCTTCGACTGACAGCTCCGGGTAGATGCCGGCTTCCTGCAGCACGATGCCCAGCCGCTCGCGAAGCCGGCGCCCGCCGTGCTCGGGATCGGTTCCGAGGACCTCGACGTGTCCACCGTCTCGGCTTCGGTATCCCTCCAAGATCTCGACAGTGGTGGTCTTCCCGGCGCCGTTGGGACCAAGCAGGGCCAGGACCTCCCCCTCGGCGAGCTCGAGACTGACGTCCCGCACTGCTTGCACCTCGCCGTAGGCCTTGGCCAGGTCCGTTACCACAATCGCCGCCATGCCGATGCTCCCTCCACACCTCACGACCATGATGGAACGGCGAAGATGAGCTGAAGGTGAGAATCCGTCCTGCTGCCGACACCGTGCCGGTGCATGTCGCCTGAGGGCGTCATCTCTCGCGGAGGCCGGTCGGCCGACTGACCTTGCCGTCAGTGGTGACGGTGAGAAGCTCTGGCCTAAGACTTGCCAGCGCTTGAAGCCACGTTTCGCTGCTGCTCAGGCGCTCGGCGGCGGGCCGAGGATCTCAATGGCGTACCGCGCCGCTGCGTGACTGAGGACGGTCGGATCGAACGGAGCCGGGCCGGGCAGACGGCGTTCCTCCGCGGGCTGACCGAGTTCGGTGGCGAAATGTTCGAAGCCGGATGGAGTCGTGATCTGCAATGCCCGCAGCGGTTCGTCACCGCCAACGACGAAGGTGTGTGCCAGCCCAACCGGCAGTACGACGAAGTCGCCCGGACCGGCGGGCAAACCTCGCGTCGCCCGACCGACGGTCTTCGCCGTGTTCGGCTCCAAGGCTGCACTGTTGCATCAGGTGCTCGACGAAGCACTGGCCGGCGACGACGCTCCGGTACCGGTAGCCCGGCGGCCATGGTTCCAGCCGGTCTGGGACGCAACCACGCCAGCAGGCGTGCTCGACGCCTACGCCGACGTGTGCGTGCTCATAGCCGGACGTGCGGCACGACTGTTCGAGGCGGTACGCCGAGCGGCCGACAACTCGCCTGACGCCGCGCACCTTGTGGCGGACACTCCAGGAGAATCGCCGCGCCGTGCGACGATGGTGCTCGAGCACGCCCTGACCTGCGGGCCATTGGCGAAGGG
>CAZMXH010000529.1:0-2380 GCA_964570165.1 uncultured Actinomycetes bacterium | reverse complement strand
ACCCGACTTGGGCCACGTTTCGGCAGTGAGAGTGAGCGCGGGTCGTTGACCTGCGGGTTCGTGGCGGATTCCGCTCACGGTGGGGCACTAGGGTTGGCGTGTGTCGCCTCATATCCGGACGGTGAGGACGTCTTCGGGTGCGCGTGCGGTCCAGATTGTGTACTCACGGCGCAAGGGTTCCCGGCAGTTGGAGCACATCGGCTCGGCGCATGACGACGTGGAGCTCGAGTTACTCAAGGCGGTCGCGCGGCAGAAGCTCGCGGCCGGGCAGAGCGAGCTGGATCTGGGGTTGCAGGTGCCGCCTGAGCAGGGCGGGCCGTTGCCGATCACGGCCTCGCGAATGGGGCATCTGTGGGACGGACTGTGCGCTGCCTATGACGTGCTCGGTTTCGATGAGGCGGCCGGCGGGGATGAGGTGTTCCGGCAGCTGGTGCTGGCGCGGCTGATCGAGCCGACGTCCAAGCTGGACTCGCTGCGGGTGCTGGCCGAGGCCGGTGTTGGGCCGGTCTCCTATCGCACCGTCAAGCGCAGGCTGCCGGTTTACAGCACCGAGCGCTGGCGCGAGTCGTTGGCCGCCGCGTGTGCCCGGCACGCAGGTCTGGGGCCGGCGACGTTGGTGCTCTACGACGTGACAACCCTGTACTTCGAGACCGACACTGCTGACGGGTTCCGCCAGCCCGGATTCTCCAAGGAACGCCGCCTGGAACCGCAGATCACCGTGGGGCTGCTCACCGACGCGTCGGGGTTCCCGTTGATGGTGAACGCGTTCGAGGGCAACACCGCCGAGACCCTCACGATGCTGCCGACCATCCGCTCATTCATGACCGCCCACGGGCTGAGCGATGTGGTGGTCGTGGCCGACGCCGGGATGATCTCCGAGGCGAACATGCGCGCGATCGAGGCCGAGGGCCTGTCGTTCATCCTCGGGATGAAGATCCCCGAGGTGCCGTACGTGATCGACCAGTGGCACAAGGACAACCCCGACAAGCAGCTCCCGGACGGGCACGTGTTCACCCAACCGTGGCCGGCCGGGCCGACGGACCAGCGCCGTGACCAGGTGCGGTACTACCAGTACTCCCACGACCGGGCCCGGCGCACCCTCAAGGGCATCGACGAGCAGGTCCGCAAGGCCGAGCAGGCCGTCGCCGGGAAGATCGCAGTCAAGCGCAACCGGTTCGTCAAGCTCACCAACGCCACCAAGAGCGTGAACCGTCAGCTCGAGGCCAAGGCCAGGGCGCTGGCCGGGATCAAGGGATACGTCACCAACATCGACGACCCCACGCCGGAGCTGGTGATCGGTGCCTACCGCCGGCTATTCCAAATCGAGAAGAGCTTCCGGATGGCCAAATCCGACCTCGCCGCCCGCCCGATCTACCACCGCACCCGCGACTCGATCGAGGCCCACCTGACCATCGTGTTCGCCGCCCTGGCAGTGGGCCGCTGGATCGAAGAAACCACTGGCTGGTCAATCAAGAAGTTCATCAAGACCGTCCGCCGCTACCGCACCATCCACATCCAGGCCGGCGAACACACCATCACCGCCGCCGACCCGCTACCCGGCGACATCAACGCCATCCTCGAAGCCATCAACAACCGAGTCAGAGGGCACTAGCCTGGCCCAACTCGGGTCGAAGTAGTCCCACGCCCACTCCAGGAACGCGTCGACCTTGCTGTGCACCCCGCTGAGCAGTGCGGCGTGCACCCCCAGCCAGGCGGCGAACGCGAGCGGGCCCTCGACCTGGTGGCGGTGCTTTCCCACCTCCGCGACGGCGGCATTGCGGCCGATCATCGCCATGATGCCCTTGTCCTTGTACGAGAACGGCATGGTCGGTTCGCGTCTCAGCTCTCGCAGCAGATTCTCAGCCGCCCACCGGCCCGACTGCTGCGCCACCGACCCCAGCTGCGGCAAAGCCGGTGCGGCGCCGTCGCCGGACGGGATGTTCGCGCTGTCGCCCACCGCGTAGACGCCTGGAAAATCGGCGACAGTCAGGTCGGGACGGACGTCCAGACGGCCACCGTGGCCGGGGCGCGGTCCACTGGACTGTACGACCGCCGCCCCCGACTCACCGCCACCCCACACGACTGTGCGCGTCGGAAGCGTGCTGCCGTCGTCCAGGTCCACGCGGTCCGGGTGCACGGCCGCGACTCCAGACTCGAGCGTGACCACCGCGCCCGACTCGGTCAGCTTCCCGAGTGCGTACCGGTGCGCCTTTCTGGAGAACGAGGCTAACAATGCCGGACCGCGGTCGACGATGGTGATCCGCCCGGGCCGGTCGAGCTTACCCGTCCGGTGCAACGCACGCATCAACTCGGCCAAGGCCCCGGTCATCTCGACCCCGGTCGGCCCGACCGTGCGAGCCTCGGCGCGGAGCTCGACGAG
>CAZMXH010000528.1:0-2418 GCA_964570165.1 uncultured Actinomycetes bacterium | reverse complement strand
ATGCCGACCATCATCGAGACCCGGCTACGAGGCCAGTGAGCCGGCGAAGATCTGCCACGCGAGAGCCGACTTCGCCACCAGGCTGAGCACCAAGTACGCCTTCTCGCCGAACGCATAGCTGCGCCACGGCCCGACCGTCCGGTACTGCAGCCACTGGTTGAGCGCGAAGCTGCTGAAGAACAGAAACAGCGACACGTAGATGCCGACGACGAACCCTGGGACCTCCTCGGCGACGACCAGGTTGTAGCCGATCGCCGCCCACGGCGCTGCGCCCGCAATGCAGCCGAACCAGAACGGCTTCATCGTGACAGTTGTCCGTTCCGGCGGGTTAACGGCCTCCTGCAGCCAACCGAACAGAATCATGGCCACGTTGGCGCCGGCGATGCCGATGAGCGCAGAGATCGCGTCGATGCCGCTGTAGAGCGCGATCAGCAGCACCATGAGCGTCGCGCTGAACGAGTACTCCACCCACCGGAATCGGTTGATCCCGGCGCGGAGGTCGTCTTCGTAGATGCGTCGGAAGCTCGTCGCGGTGAGCAGGTGGTCGAGAGCAGCGAGCACGAGGAACACCGCTACCGCGGCGCCGACCGGGACGTCGAACAGCGCCTCAGGCGACCCGGACGGCGTGCCGGGAGGGCCGGTGGGCAGCGACCGGGTCACCGTGACGGCAAAGTCCGTCGCCAGCACGAACACCGCCACCGCCTGCCCCAGGTGCAGCAGCGTGAGGGCAAGGTTCCAGTCGCACAGGGACTTCAGGCTGCGCTCGTCGACGCCGGTCGCGGTCACGTCAGTGGTCCCCATGTCTTCTTCATGCCCATCTCACCCGGCAGACCAACCTGAGAATGGCGCCTCACGTTTGCCGCTCGTGGAGTGCTGCCTGCCGCGAGAGCGACGGAACGCCGGCCGGGCGGCACGGTCGGGCTACACCCCGGAGCCGACCGCTACCTGCCGCGACCGCGTCGGATCGACGGGTCGGGGTCGCCTATGAGCGACTCGGCCGCGCCATAACGAGCGCGCCGAACACGCTGCCAATCGTCCACAAGGCCGGGACTAGCCGAGAAGCTCACCTAGAGCTGTGGCCGCCGATCGATCCGCTGCGGTCAGGCTGTGGCTGTAGACGTTCAGCGTCGTCGCCACGTCGCGGTGACCCAGCCGCGCGCTGATCGTCGCGATCGGCGTTCCTGCTGCGCCGAGGTTCGTCGCCACGAAATGGCGGGGGTCGTGCAGCCTCACACCAGACACGCAAGCCTTCCGGCAAAGACGGATGAACCGGTTGGTCACGACGTCGGGCCGCCACGGCTTCTGGCGGTAGTCGTCTGACGAGAACAGAAGCGAGTCGTCGGCGAGCACGGCCCCGAGCTGCGATGGCGAGGGCCCGCCGGATGCGGAGCTCACCGGTCACCAGCTCGACGTCCGTCCATCGCAGCGCGAGCACCTCCGACCGGCGGCATCCGGTCGCGGCGAGGACGCGCAGGTAGAGCGCGAACTCGGCATCAACCTCGACGGCGGTCACGAGCAGGTGCCGGAGGGGGCCATGACGCGCTGCGCCTCGCGCTTCGTCCCGCGCACCGTGCGCTCGAGATAGCGCTTCTTGCCGGCCTCGTCCCTGCCGACGAACACGCGGATCCGCCAGCTCGACGGACCTCGCTGCTGCAGATTGCCTTGCACAGGAACCTCCTGGAGTTGGCGCCTGTCGGCGACTCCGGATGGCCAAGAGATGGCCAATGTCGGTTCCTGCAAGCCTCAGAGAGCCCCGATCAGCGACATGACCTGGACTTTCTCAGCGCGCTCGGAGGGACTCGAACCCCCAACCTTCTGATCCGTAGTCAGATGCTCTCTCCAATTGAGCTACGAGCGCTGGGTAGAGACCGACGAGCCTACCGCGGTGCCGCAGATCCGCCCAACCGGACAACGGCCCGCCGGCGTTGTAACTCCTCGCCGCCCACACCTAGCGTGGGCCGACACGATGCCCGTCGCACCGGACGCCACCAGCGACGGCATCGCCGCCGAGGAGAGAGCACATGCGCGAGCCTGCCACGACGACCGTGACCGGGGCGCCCACCGCCACCGATGGCCACGAGCCGCTGCCGGCGCACGTGCGGATCGCCATCGTGGGCAGCGGGTTCGCGGGGCTCGGCATGGCCATCCGCCTCCGGCAGGAGGGCATCCGCGACTTCCTCGTGCTCGAGAAGGAGCCCGACCTCGGCGGGACCTGGTGGGCCAACACCTACCCGGGGGCGGCATGCGACGTGCCGTCGCACCTCTACTCGTACAGCTTCGCCCCCAACCCCTCGTGGTCACGCTCGTTCTCGCCCCAGGCAGAGATCCTCGACTACCTCCGGGACTGCGCCGACCGGTTCGGCGTCCGGCCGCACATCCGGTTCCGCCACGAGGTCCGGTCGCTCCGCTGGGACGACG
>CAZMXH010000527.1:0-2449 GCA_964570165.1 uncultured Actinomycetes bacterium | reverse complement strand
GTACGACGTAGCGGTCGGTACCCGTGATCCGAAAGCGGCGGCCCGCGCCGCCCGCGAGGCCGCCGACGACAGCTTCCGGCTTGCTGTCGTCAAGCGAGGGCCCGAGGGTGTGCTCGCGCTGGACGCCGACGGCGCCGTCTTCGACGTTCCACCGCTGCCCGTCACCGTCGTCAACGGCCTCGGCGCCGGGGACGCTTTCGGCGGGGCACTCTGCCATGGGCTGTTGGGCGGCTGGCCGGTCGAGCGCGTGCTCCGGTTCGCCAACGCCGCCGGCGCCTACGTCACCACGCAGATCGCGTGCTCCGCGGCGATGCCCGATTCGGAACAGGTGGAGGCACTGCTCCAGGAGTTCGGCCATGAGCGCTGACCGCATCGGCATGATCGTCGAGACCCGTGTTCGGCGCCCCGAGGAGATCGCCGCCGCAGCAGCCCGCCGCAAGCGGCGGTCCGCGCTGGTCGGCGAGTCCGGGAGATTGTTCCTCGTCGCCGCCGACCACCCGGCGCGCGGAGTGCTCCGGGCCGGCCCGCACCCGGAGGCGATGCGCGACCGCGCAGCCCTGCTGGAACGGCTGTGCCTCGCCCTCGAGCGCCCGGAGGTGGACGGCGTGGTGGCGACCGCCGACGTGGTGGAGGACCTGCTGCTCCTGGGGGCGCTCGACGGCAAGATCGTCGTCGGGTCGATGAACCGCGGAGGTCTCGCGGGCACCGTGTTCGAGATCGACGACCGGTTCACCGGCTACGACGCAGCCGGGATCGCGACTATGGGGCTGGACGGCGGCAAGATGCTGCTGCGCATCGACCCTGACGACCCGACTACCGCATCGACCCTGCACGCCAGCGCAGACGCCGTCAACGCCCTCGCCGCGCAACGCCTGATGGCCCTGGTCGAGCCGTTCGTCAGCTACCGTGCGGACGGTCGGGTGCGCAACGACCTGACACCGGCCGCGGTAGCCCGGTCGGTCGCGGTGACTGCCGGGCTCGGCCGAACCTCCGCATACACCTGGCTGAAGCTGCCGGTCGTCGAGCACATGGAGCGAGCGCTGTCCGCGGCGACGCTGCCGACCCTGCTACTCGGCGGTGAGGTGCCAGAAGACCGCGACGCGGCGCTCACGCGGTGGGGTAAGGCGCTGCGGCACCCCACGGTGCGCGGCCTGGTCATCGGCAGAGCGGTGCTCTATCCCGCGGACGGCGACGTGAGCTCCGCGTTGGACGAGGTGGTGAGCCTGTTGTGACCGGCCATGACTGGCACGTTCCCGCGGGACGGGCGGCCACCGCCGGGTTCGCCGTGGACATCGACCCCGAACTCGCCGGCTGGACCTACTGCGCGCTGCGGGTCCTCGACCTGAAGGCGGGCGAGTCGCGGTCCATCGAGACCGGCGAGTTCGAGACGATCGTGCTCCCCCTGTCCGGAGGCTGCCGCGTGAGCTCCGGCGGCGCGGAGTTCGAGCTGTCCGGCAGGAAGGATGTGTTCGCCGGCGTCAGCGACTTCGTCTACCTGCCCCGCGACAGCATCGCCACGCTCGAGTCCGGCGGCGGCGGTCGGTTCGCCCTGCCCGCCGCCCGTTGCGACGAGCGCCTCGAGCCGCGGTACGGGACTGCCGGCGAGGTACCCGTCGAGGCCCGCGGCGCCGGCTCGTGCAGCCGGCGGGTCGCGAACTTCTGCATGCCGGAGACCTTCCCAGCCGACAAGCTCATCGCCTGCGAGGTCGTGACGCCGGCCGGCAACTGGTCGTCGTATCCACCGCACAAGCACGACGAGGAGCGCTACGACGGCGGACGCGCGGTGGAGTCGAGGCTCGAGGAGATCTACTACTTCGAAGTGGCGGCCGGCCCGCGGTCGCCTGGCATGGCGTACCACCGAGTCTTCGGCCCGGGCATCGACCTCCTCGCCGAGGTGCGCCAGGGCGACGTGGTCCTCGTGCCGCACGGCTGGCACGGACCATCGATGGCAGTCCCCGGATACGACCTGTACTACCTGAACGTGATGGCCGGGCCGTCCCCCGAGCGTGCCTGGCTGATCAGCGACCATCCCGATCACGCCTGGGTCCGCGACACCTGGCGGGCGCAGGAGGTGGATCCGCGACTCCGGAGCGGAGGAGTCTCGTGAGACTGACAGTCGCACAGGCGATCGTGCGGTTCCTCGTCGCCCAGTGGACGGAACGCGACGGGGTCGAGCAGCGGCTGTTCGCCGGATGCCTGGGCATCTTCGGCCACGGCAACGTCGCGGGCCTCGGCGAGGCCCTCCTGTCGGCCGGCGACGACCGGCTGCGCTACTACCAGGGCCGTAACGAGCAGGCGATGGTGCACGTCGCGGCCGGCTACGCCCGGATGCGGGACCGGCTGTCCACGATGGCCTGTACGACGTCCGTCGGGCCCGGCGCCACGAACCTGGTCACCGGTGCCGCGCTGGCGACGTTCAACCGGCGACCTGTGCTGCTGCTGCCAGGCG
>CAZMXH010000526.1:0-2461 GCA_964570165.1 uncultured Actinomycetes bacterium | reverse complement strand
GCCGAGTCCGTCGGCGCGACGGTGTCGGAGACGGCGTCGTCCGCGGCCTTCTGAATGTCGCGGTCCAGTGTGGTCTTGATCGTCAGACCACCCCTCATGAGTCGCCGCTCGCGCTCCTCGGGGGTGTCGCCGAGCTCCTCCAGCTCCCGGATCTCGGCCACGGCGTAGGCGCAGAACCAGGGGGCGACCGCCGAGATGCACCCGCTGTGACTCTCGGAGATCTTGAGCCCGAGATCCGCTTGGCGCGCCTTCGCGGCCTCCTCCGGCGTGATCATGCCGATCGACTCCATCCGGGTCAGCACCGTGTTGCGCCGACCGATCGCCGCCTCGGGGTTGTCGGTCGGGTCGTAGGCGGACGGGCGCTGTACCAGACCCGCCAGCGTTGCCGCCTGCGTCAGGGTGAGTTCCTCGGCAGTGGTGGAGAAGTAGTAGCGGGCGGCGGCCTCGATGCCGTAGTTGCTGCGTCCGGCCGGACCACCGTAGTTCGCGATATTGAGGTATTGCTCGAGGATCTGCTCCTTGGTCATGTCTTGCTCGACGTTCAGCGCCATACGCAGTTCGCGCAGCTTGCGCATGTAGCCTTCCATGCCGGAATCGGCCAGCACGGCGGCGCGCTCCTCCGCGGTCTCGGCCTGGTCGAGCAGGAGCAGCTTGACGTACTGCTGGGTGAGGCTTGACCCGCCGCTGACCGTCTCGCCGGCCTCCATGTTGGTGATGAACGCACGAGTCGTGCCGGGGATGTCGATCGGCCCGTGCTCGTAGAAGCGGTGGTCCTCGATCGCCACCATGGCGTCCTGCATGACAGGGGCGATCTTGTCCAAGGGGACGTAGATCCGATTCTCCTCGTAGAAGGTCGCCAGAGTGCGCCCGTCGGCGTCGGTCATCCGGGACCGCTCGGCCAGTTCGTGCACGAAGATGTCGTCGTCCATCTCACTGAAGGCCTCCGCTCCGCTGCGCGCGCTGAGGCCGAGCCCGGCCGTCATGGGCAGCACCAGGCCGGCCATGAGGACACCGGCCAGCGCGCTGACGGCGACGATGAGTACGATCCTGCGGAGGGCTGCGAGGATTGCTTCGGGGCTCAACAGTCCCATGCAACTAGCCTATTGGGATCATGGGCGCGCGGGAGTATCGATTGGGAATCGATCAGAAGGCCTGTGTCACGGCACTTATCACATCGAACGGGGCATAGTCAATCCTCCGATTGACCTATTCTGCTAGGACGATCGTACGTAGAGCCCGTGTCAGACTTTCTCCTAAGGTTTTCTCAATGGAGACCGCCGTGTCATACGGCACGGCACAATCCAAAGACGGGGGACAACTTCAATGACGTGGGTTACCGATTGGCCTAGCCAAGCGGCGTGCAGGGGCACGGACCCAGATGAGCTCTTCGCTCAAGGGGCCGCGCAAAACCGCGCCAAGACTGTCTGCTTCGGATGTCCGGTCCGTACCGAATGTCTGGCAGACGCCCTCGACAACCGGATCGAGTTCGGGGTCTGGGGAGGCATGACCGAGCGCGAGCGCAGGGCATTGCTTCGACGCCGCCCGAATGTCCGATCCTGGCGTGCACTTCTCGAGGCGGCTCGCGCCGAGTACGAGTACGTCAGCGAGGACGTGGACGGTGCTAGCGAGACAGCAGATCGCCCATCGTCCGCAACCCGGCAAGGTCGTGAACGTCGGCGGGAAGTGCCGGCACCTGCGTAACCGGGACCAACGGGTGGGCCGCGCTGAATCGCTCGGCCAGCCGACGGTCCCTCGCGGCAAGCGTCAGCCGCTCGGCGTGCACCCGCAACAGTGCGGCGGTGAGTGCGTGCCCCGATGTTCGTTCGGAAGCGCGCTCTAGCCGTTCGGCACCGGCGACGGCCTGCTCGGCGCTGAGCCCGCTGCCGTCGTCCGGATGCATCCGGTTCAGGACGACACCGGCGAGCGGCATGCCGTCGGTTTCGAGGCGCTCCACGAAGTAGGACGCCTCGCGGAGTGCGTCCTTCTCCGGCATCGCGATGACGATGAACGCCGTCTCGGGCCGCTGGAGCAGTGCGTAGGTCTCCTCGGCACGTTCTCGGAAGCCGCCGAACATGGTGTCGAGCGCCGAGATGAACGTCTGCACGTCACGAAGCAGTTCGCCGCCGAGAATCTTGGTGAACGCCGAGGTGATCGCGAACATGCCCGCGGTCAGCACGCGAAGGTAGGCCCGGCCGCCCGCCCGCGCCGGCGTGCTCAGCAGCCGGATGAGCCGCCCGTCCAGGAACGATGCGAGCCGCTCCGGTGCGTCCAGGAAGTCGAGGGCGGAGCGCGACGGCGGGGTGTCGACGACGATCAGGTCCCACTCGTCCAGCCGCCGCAACTGGCCGAGCGTCTCCATCGCCATGTACTCCTGGGTGCCGGAGAACGACGACGACCGGGCCTGGGAGAAGGGGTTGGCCAGGATCTGGCGCGCCCTGTCGGGCGTGGCATGGGCCTCGAC
>CAZMXH010000525.1:0-2465 GCA_964570165.1 uncultured Actinomycetes bacterium | reverse complement strand
CGCCAATTGCGTGGCCCCGGGATTCATCGCCACGGCGATGACCGATGCGACCGCACGCCGGATGGGCATGGAGCCCGACCAGCTCCAGCAGACCGTCGCCGACAGCACGCCGCTGCGCCGCAGCGGCGTCCCGGACGACGTCGCCGCAGTCGTATCCTTCCTGGTCAGCGAGGACGCCTCATACGTATCCGGGCAGGTGATCTACGTCGCCGGCGGGCCGAGCACCTGACAGGCCGACAGCGGTGCAGGAGGCTGCGCGATGACCGAGCACACCGTGACCATGCGGGCGTGGCAGGTGGCCGAGAACGGCGAGCCGGCCGACGTGCTGACGCTTGCCGACCTTCCCGTCCCCGAGCCCGGACCGGGTGAGCTCCTGGTGCGGGTGCGCGCCGCGGCCCTGAACTTCCCCGATGTGCTGCTGTGCCGCGGCCAGTACCAGGTCCGCCCGCCGCTGCCGTTCGTTCCCGGCGTCGAGCTGTGCGGGACCGTAGTGGCGGCGGGTTCCGAGGCCGGTGGGTTCGTCGCCGGTGATCGGGTGATCGGCACCGCGGCGCTGCCGTCCGGAGCGCTGGCGGAGCACGCGCTGATGGACGCATCAGAGGCGTTCTCTGCTCCGCGCGCGCTGGACGACGTCTCTGCCGCCGCGTTCCACATCGCATATCAGACCGGCTGGTTCGGCCTGCATCGCCGCGCTCGGCTGGCGCCCGGTGAGACGCTGCTCGTCCACGCTGCGGCCGGAGGCGTCGGAAGCGCCGCCGTGCAACTCGGCAAGGCGGCCGGAGCCACCGTCATCGCCGTGGCGGGCGGGCCGGAGAAGGCAGCGGTCGCCGCTCGTCTCGGTGCCGACATCGTCATGGACCGCCGGGCCGACGACGTGGTCGGCGCCGTCAAGGAGGCGACCGGCGGGCGCGGTGCAGACGTCGTCTACGACCCGGTCGGGGGTGACGCCTACACGTGGTCGACCAAGTGCGTCGCGTTCGAGGGGCGCATCGTGGTCGTGGGGTTCGCGTCCGGCACCATCCCCACGCCGTCTCTGGCTCACCCGCTGGTCAAGAACTACTCGATCGAGGGGTTGCACTGGGGTCTGTACCGGCAGCGCGACCCCGAAGCTGTGGCAGCTGCGCACACCCGGCTCTGCGACCTCGCCGCCGAAGGGGTTGTCGCACCGCTGATCGGCGACCGGCTCGGCCTCGACGCCGCAGCCGAGGGGCTCACCCGGCTGGCCGCGGGTGAGACCATCGGGCGGCTGGTGGTGCAGCCGTGAGCCCGCCAGGCCTGAACCTCGCCCGGCTCCGCGCCTACCTGGACGCCGAGCGTCCCGGCATGGTGAGCGGACCGCTGCGTGCGGAGCTCATCCACGGCGGCCACTCGAACCTCACGTATCGGGTCTCCGACGGCCGCGACAGCTGGGTTGTCCGCCGGCCGCCGCTGGGCCACGTGCTGCCCACCGCGCACAACATGGCCCGCGAGTTCCGGGTCATCAGCGCGCTGGGCCCGACCGTCGTTCCAGTGCCGCACGCCGAGTTGCTGTGCACCGACGAGGATGTGGCGGGAGCCCCGTTCTACGTCATGGCCGAGGTCCCCGGGACCGTGTACCGCACTGCGGAGCAGGCCGAGCGGCTCGGCAAGGAGCGGACCGCCGCGCTCGCGCGCCGTCTGGTCGACGTCCTCGCCGATCTCCACGACCTCGACCCCGAGCAGGTCGGTCTTGGCGACCTAGGGCGGCCGCAGGGCTACCTGGAGCGGCAGCTCAATCGCTGGCGGGCCCAGCTCGACGCCAGCCGCAGCCGCCCGCTGGAGGGTATCGAGGAGCTGCACGAACGGCTCGTCGCGCGCGTCCCGGCGAGCCGGCCGCCGCCTGCGATCCTGCACGGCGACTACCGGCTCGACAATGCGCTGGTGACAGACGATGACGAGATCGCCGCCGTCGTCGACTGGGAGATGTCGACCCTCGGCGACCCGCTCGCCGACCTTGGGCTCTTCGCTGTGTACTGGGACAGGTCCGTCGCGTGGCCCCAAGGCGGACTGGCCACCGCCGTCCGTCCCGAACTCGGGTTCCCCCGCAGCGCCGAGCTGTGCGAGCGGTACGCCGGGCGGCGCGGCGTCGACCTGTCCGGCCTGTCGTGGTACCGAGCCTTCGGGTACTTCAAGGTCGCGGTGATCCTGGAAGGCATCCACTACCGCTACGTCACCGGGCAGACCGTGGGGCCGGACTTCGAGCGCTTGGGCGAGGCCGTCCCGCACCTGGTGCGGCTGGGCCACGACGCGCTGACCGATGGTGAGTAAGGGGCTTGAGATGGACTTCGCGTACGACGCCACGACCGAACGGCTGCGAGAGGTGCTGGTCGCGTTCATGGACGAGCACGTCTACCCGGCCGAGCCGGTACTCGCCGAACAGGTGGCGGCCGGCCCGCCATGGCAACGGCCCCCGGTGATCGAGGAGCTGACGACCCGCGCTCGCGAGC
>CAZMXH010000524.1:1432-2469 GCA_964570165.1 uncultured Actinomycetes bacterium | reverse complement strand
CGTCGACATGGCGGTGATGATCGCCGATGGGGGTGAGGCGATCGCGGATCTGGCGGTGTTGCGCGGGCAGCGTGAGCTGTTCGGGGCGGTGGCCTCGGACGCGACCGCGTGGCGGGTGCTGGACGGCACCGACGCCGAAGCGTTGGTGCGGTTGCGGGCGGCGCGGGCGGCCGCCCGGGAGGTGGCGTGGGCGCAGCGGTATGAGACTCGGGGCGGGTTTCCGGTCTCGATGGCTGCCGACCGGCCGGTTGCTGGTCTGGTGCTCGATATCGACGCTTCCATTGTGGTGTGCCATTCGGAGAAGGAGCAGGCGGACCGGACGTGGAAGAAGACGTTCGGGTTCCATCCTTTGTTCTGCTTCCTGGACAACACGAACGAGGCGCTGTCCGGGTTGTTGCGCACCGGGCGCGCCGGGTCGAACACCACCGCCGACCACATTACGGTGCTGGACGAGGCGTTGGCTCAGATCCCGGACGCGCACCGGTACGGCACGCCGGTGCTGATCCGGTGTGACTCCGCTGGCGGCACGTACGGGTTCCTGGCCCACATCCGTAGCCTGCGCCGGCAAGGCGTAGACACGTGCTTCTCGGTCGGGATGGCGATCACCGAACCGATCCGGGCTGCGATCACCGCCACCCCAGACGAAGCCTGGTACCCGGCTCTGGACGCCGATGGCGAGATCCGCGACGGCGCGCAGATCGCCGAACTGACCGGGCTGGTCCAGTGAGCCGTCCCGGCGTGTCCGGAGACTCCCGAGGTTGGGAGAATCTGGATCATGGAACATCGTGTGGGCCGGTATCCGCAGGAGTTGCGGGAGCGGGCGGTGCGGATGGTGGCTGAGGTTCGGCCGTCGTACCGGTCGCAGTGGGCCGCGATCACCGCAGTAGCCGAGAAGCTGGGTATCGGCACGGCGGAGACGGTGCGTAGCTGGATTCGGCAGGCCGAGGTCGATGGTGGACAGCTGTCCGGCGTCACGAGTGAGCAGGCGGCCGAGGTGGCGCGGTTGCGGCGGGAGAACGCCGAGCTACGCCGAGCCA
>CAZMXH010000524.1:0-1422 GCA_964570165.1 uncultured Actinomycetes bacterium | reverse complement strand
TCGACCGGCCCGCGAAGCGGTGATTCGGTTCATCACCTTACATAAGGACCACAGTGTAGCAGGCCCCGATGGCCGGGCCGGGTTGCGTTGGGGTGTCGAGCCCATGTGCACCGTGCTTACGCGGCACGGGATCACCATCAGCACGTCTACCTACTACGAGCAGGTCGCCAAGTCGCCCACCAAGACGCAGCTGCGTGACCAGCATGTGGCGGAGCTGATCCGCGCCGAACGCGAACATGCCGGCTATGGCCGGTTCGCCTCAACGTTGGGCAGCCGCAAGATGTGGATCCGGCTGCGGGGCAAGGGCCACGACGTGGCCCGCTGCACCATCGAGCGGGTGATGCGCGTAAACGGCTGGCGCGGCGCCGCCTACGGCACAGGTCACAGGACCACCATCGTCGACCAGCGGCACCCCAGATCGGCGGATCTGGTGGCGCGTAACTTCGCCGCGCCAGCACCGAACCGCTTATGGGTAGCGGACTTTACCTACGTTCCTACATGGACCGGCATGGTGTATGTAGCGTTCGTGATCGACGCCTACGCGCGGCGGATCATCGGCTGGCGCGCCGCCAGGTCGATGAACACCGCGCTGGTGCTCCACGCGCTGGAACAGGCGATGTTCACCCGAGCCCAGCAGGGCATCACCGACCTTTCCGGGCTCGTGGCACACAGCGACGCCGGATCTCAATACACATCGATCGCCTTCACTACCCGGCTGGTCGAAGCAGGGGCAGACCCCTCCGTCGGGTCGGTCGGCGACGCGCTGGACACCGCCCTGGCCGAGACCACCGTCGGCTCGTTCAAGAACGAACTCATCCGCCGCCAGGGCCCGTGGCGCGACGTCGACCACGTCGAAGTCGAAACCCTCAACTCGCCCGGCCGCTGGCCGAAGACCTACGCCGCCCATGGGAGAAACCGGCCCCACCACAGCGGCTGTCCCCGGCACGTGTACGTCGAGGGTTTCGCCACCTGCACGCGAAGACCCGCTTCCCGGATCTGCGCAAATGCACTAGCTGACTACGAGGCCGAGGTCTCACGCTGAGGCGCTTCAAGGTGGAGATCTTCCGTATAGGCCAGACCCATCAAGCCGCGATCAATCATGAGCCCCTCAGCGATCCGCTCAAGCACCTCGTATGATGTCACTCGCTGGGCTCCGTGAAGGATCCTTCTTACGCGAAACTCCGACATGCCTACGGCTGCCGCTATAGCCGCCTGGCTCCAGCCTTGGCGTGCCAGAAAGCGGAAGATTGTCGTTATGTCCCTCCTCGATAATGCAGATCGGAGCGGATGCCCGTCACAGACGGCTTCGCTCCACCAAACCTTCTCCAGTAGAGGCTGGCGGTGCAGGCGCCTACGGACACCACTCATTCATTGCACCTCCTGGGGTCTCGGTCCGTGCAGGTTAGCGAACATCATACTGAT
>CAZMXH010000523.1:0-2485 GCA_964570165.1 uncultured Actinomycetes bacterium | reverse complement strand
CAACGATTTCCCGGAATCCAACCATCTCCGGACAGCGTTCATGTCGGCATGAGCGATGACGCGTTCCTGAAGCTGCTCCGCAATCACAACCTGGCTGTGCTGGCGACCCTGTTTCCGGACGGGAGGCCCCAGCTGACGACCGTCACCTACGCCGTCGCCGAATCGGGAAGGCTGATCCGGGTCTCGGTCACGGATGACAGGGTCAAGACCAAGAACGTCCGCCGCGACCCCAGGGCGGCGCTGCACGTCAGCGGAGACAGCCCGTGGGCCTGGGCGGTCGCCGAGGGCGCGGTCGAGCTCACGCCGGTGGCCAATGATCCGTACGACTCCACCGTCGAGGAGCTGATCCAGTACTACCGCGATGCAAGCGGCGAGCATCCCGACTGGGACGAGTACCGGCAGGCGATGGTCGCCGACCGGCGCCTCGTGCTGCGACTGCACGTCAACCGGCTCTACGGCCAGGTCTGACGAGCGCGACGTGCCCGATGTGGCACGCTACATGATCGGCGGAAGGCACGGATTCATACCGTAGCGGGGTATCATCCGGTGACAGTTCGGCGTTCCCGGGAGGCTCACGTGGTCGGGTACATGGAGAACAAGGACAGTCACCTGAAGCGGCTCCGCCGCATCGAGGGTCAGATCCGCGGCCTGCAGCGCATGGTCGAGGACGACAAGTACTGCATCGACATCCTCACGCAGGTGTCCGCGGCCACGCGAGCGCTGCAGTCGTTCTCTCTCGAGTTGCTCAACGAGCATCTCGCGCACTGCTTCGTCGACGCGGCCCGTGCCGGTGGGGACGAGACCGAAGAGAAGGTACGGGAGGCCTCGGAGGCCATTGCGCGCCTCGTGCGCTCCTAGGCCGCCCATTGATCACGTAAACCACCCGGTTACGCCCTTTACTAGGGCAATACGCCTGGCAAGGGGCATACGCGTCCGCGCGTCGACGCCGGAAGGAACGTCCCACCAGACTCGACAAGCCTCGCGACAGCGTGCCGTTCTGTGACATCGCTGGGTCGGACTCATCTATATCCAGAGACGTCTTCGCGCATACCGCTGGCATTCACGGACGTCGTCCCGTCCCGGGCCAGCTGTCGTGACCGAGTCACCCGCCGTGCCGGCGGCCAGGCGAAAACGACCACTGAGTACGCGAGAAAGCGACCTTGCGGGTGGGCCTCTGCGGGGTCACGCTGACCACCCATTGGGTCCCTCACAAGGCCACTTGGCCTGGTGAGGGACCCAATTGGGTGGTTAACGTGGTCAATCCATCCGTTGGAAGCGGCGGATGGCGAGGGGTGCGAAGATCGCCGTCAGCAGCACCGGCCAGACGACGGCGAGCAGCAGCGAGTGCTGCACCGCCCACGACTCGCCGCCGACACCGGGGTTGCCGAACAGTTCGCGCGCGGCTGCCACCGTTGCCGAAAGCGGGTTCCAGGTAGCGACCGTCCCCAGCCACTCCGGCATCAGCTCAGGAGCGATGAACACGTTCGACAGAGCAGTGAGTGGAAACGCCAGCGGGAACACGATGACGCCGACCGTGTCGGCATTCGGCACGGCGACACCGAGGTAGATGCCCATCCAGGTCACCGCTACCCGCAGCAGCAACACCAAGGCCACGGCCAGCAGCGCGTTACCCACACCGCGATGCCACTGCCACCCGACCAGCAACCCGCACCCGACCAGCACCGTCATCTCGAGCAGCGCCCGGAGCAGGTCGGCCGCGCTTCGACCGGTGACCAGCGCCGACCTCGACACCGGCATGGAGCGGAAACGGTCGACGACGCCCCGTCCCACGTCGACGGCGACACTCGTCGCGGTGGCGCCCATGCCGTAGAGCATCGTCATGACGAATACCCCCGGCAGCAGAAACTCGCGGTAGCTACCGCCGCCAGGCACGACTATCCCGCTGCCGAACACGTAGCCGAACACCAGGACGAACATGATCGGCAACGTGAAGTAGATCGCGATCTCCTCCGGCGCGCGAACCACGTGCGCCATGTTGCGGGTGGTCATCGTCCGCCCGTCGATGAGCGCTCGGCGCAATCTGCCGGGCGCTGCCCATTCAACTGCGCTCGTCATGCCACAGCCTCCTCGTCGCGAGCGCGACCGGTCAGGTGCAGGAATGCCTCATCCAGCGTCGGCCGGCGCAAGGCGATGTCCTCGACTTCAATGCCGCTGTCATGCAGCGCACGAACCGCCCCGGTCAGTGCCGTGACACGGTGCGGTACGGATACGCACACCCGGCGGACGTCCGCATCGATCTCCGGTTCGGCTGCGGCGACCCTGGCCACGATCTCCGCGGCGGCCGGCACGTCCGCGACATCCTGGAGGACCACCTCCAGCCGGTCGCTCCCTATCCGCGCCTTGAGCTCTGCGGGTGTTCCGTCCGCGACGACGCGTCCACCGTCCACGACCGAGATCTGATCAGCGAGTTGATCGGCTTCGTCCAGGTACTGGGTTGTGAGCAGGACGGTCGTGCCGTCTTCAG
>CAZMXH010000522.1:0-2485 GCA_964570165.1 uncultured Actinomycetes bacterium | reverse complement strand
GAGCAGGATCTCGGGCTGTCCGAGCCGGGCGTCCTCCGCCGCCACGCGCCGGTCGCAGGCGAGCGCCAGCTCGCAGCCACCTCCGAGCGCGTACCCGTTGACGGCCGCGACGGTGGGCTTGGGAATCCGCGCCACAGCGGAGAACGCCTCCTGCAGAGCCCCAGAGCGGTCGACCATGTCGGTGTACGACCAGTTCACCATCTCCTTGATGTCCGCCCCCGCCGCGAAGACCTTCTCGCCCCCGTAGACGACCACCGCGCGGACGTCCTTTCGCTCGGCGGCTTCCCGCGCAGCTGCCCGCAGTTCGTCCTGCACCTGTGCGTTGAGCGCGTTCATCGGCGGGCGGTCCAGCCGGATCGTTCCGACGGCGTCTTCGACGTCCAACGTCACCAAGCTCATGGGCCGCGAGCCTAACCCCTCTGCCCATCGCCACCGTGCAAGGCTGTGGGTTGCCGCCACGGCAGCGCTGAAATTCACACATGTAGGTTGATTCCATGGAGCGACGCAGACTCGGCCGGCTCGGCCACCAGAGCTCAGTCCTGATCTACGGAGCCGCCTCGCTCGCCGATGTCACGCAGGACGTGGCGGATGCGTCCATCGACGAGGCGCTCGCAGCGGGCATCAACCACTTCGACGTCGCCCGCGCCTACGGCGAGGCGGAGGTGCGGCTCGGCGCCGCGATGGACCGCCTCCGGGGAAAGGTCTTCCTGGCCACGAAGACCGGCGAGCGCGCCAGGGCCGACGCGTGGCGGCAGATCAACGAGTCGCTCGAACGGCTGCGTACCGACTTCGTCGACCTGCTCCAGTTGCACGCCGTCGGCGACCTCGCCGACCTCGACCGGGCCACCGGGCCGGGCGGCGCGCTGGAGGCCGCCGTCCGGGCGCAGGAGGAAGGGCTGGTCGGCGCCGTCGGCATCACCGGCCACGGCGACGAGGCCCCCGCCACCCATCTCGAGGCGCTCAAGCGGTACCCGTTCGCAACCGTGCTCACGCCGATCAACCCGGTGCTGGCCCGCGATCCGGCGTACCTCGGCGCGTACGAAGCGCTCGTCGCCGAGGTGCAACGGCAGGACGCGGGGCTCATGATCATCAAGACCGTGGCCAAGCAGAACTGGCCCGACCCCGAGCAGAAGGCCTACACCACGTGGTACGAGCCGTTCGACGAGCAGCGGCCGATCACCGCAGCCGTTGCGTGGGTGCTCGATCACCCCGAGGTCACCGGCATCGCCACCCCGAGCGACGTCCGCCTGCTGCGCATGATGATCCGCGCCGAGCAGGAGCGGCACGGCCTGGACCGCGCCACCGCGGAGGAGCAGCTGCGCGGCGAGCCCATCTACTCCTCGCCGTTCATCAGCATTCCGTTCTGAGCGGGCAAGGGGTCCGGGGCGACGGTCTGGGGGAACGGTCTGGGCAACGGTCTGGGCAAGGGTCCGACCAGGGCCGGGCGACGAGATGGCCGGGACGGTCTCGCCCAGGGGTTGCCCTGCGCGCCAACTGTTGGCGGCAGCGTCAACCCCGCCGGCGGCACCGAAGGCCGCTTCCACAGCAGGACGGCGGTGCGCGACCGGACTGTCGTCCCCGCCGACTACCGTGGAAGCGGTGACGGTCAACGATCCGCCGTGGCCCGGGCACTGGTCCCCGCTCGGCGCCACCTACGACGGCGAGGCGACTAACTTCGCGCTGTGGGCGCCGCGGGCCGAGGCTGTGGAGCTCTGCCTGCTCGACGAGCACGGCAACGAGAAGCGGGTGCCGCTCACCGAACGCACCTTCGACGTCTGGCACGGGCAGCTTCCGGACGTGCACCCGGGCCAGCGGTACGGCTACCGGGTGCACGGTCCGTGGCGCCCGGAGCTTGGCATGCGGTTCGACGCGAGCGCCCTGCTGCTCGACCCGTACGCCAAGGCCGTCACCGGGGAGTCGACCGGCGTGGTCGTCGGCGATCAAACCTTCGACTGGGGCGGCGACGCGCCGCTGGGCATCCCGTGGACCGACACCGTCGTCTACGAGTTGCACGTCCGCGGGTTCACGATGCGGCACCCTGACGTCCCCGAGCCGCTTCGCGGCACCTACTCCGGCCTCGCCCATCCGGCCGCGATCCAGCACCTGCTCGATCTCGGCATCACAACGGTGGAGCTGCTGCCAGTCCACCACTACGTCACCGAGCCGCCGGTCGCCGCCAAGGGCCGGCGCAACTACTGGGGCTACAACACGCTGGCCTTCTTCGCGCCGCACGCGGGCTATGCCGCCAACGGGACGCTGGGCGAGCAGGTCACCGAGTTCAAGGCGATGGTCCGTGCGCTGCACGCCGCCGGTCTCGAGGTCATCCTCGACGTCGTCTACAACCACACGGCCGAGTGGGACGCCCACAGCCCGACGCTGTCGTTCCGCGGCATCGACGACGGCGCGTACTACCGGCTGGGCGAGCACGGCGGGTACCTCGACTACACCGGCTGCGGCAACACGGTGAACGTCACCCACACCCATG
>CAZMXH010000521.1:0-2491 GCA_964570165.1 uncultured Actinomycetes bacterium | reverse complement strand
CAGCGAGCCTGCCGCCGTCATGACGGCTTCCAGCACACTCGGCAGCGGCGGGTACGGGTTCTCGTTGGAGGAGAGCTTGTACACCGGGCTCGCTCCGGTGGCCACGGCCGGCGGGCGCCGACCGGGCTTGTACGAGGGGAGGCCATCCAGCGCGCTGCGCAGCCGCGGAGTCGTCGACATGACCGCCAGAGTAGGACGTCAACAGACCGGCAAGGTAGACCTCTCGGCCGGAGGCGTTAAGCTCTTCCACCGTGTTGTCGCTGATCATCCGTCTCGCCGTCAACGCGGTCGCGTTGTGGGTCGCAACTCTGATCATCAGCGGTGTGGAGATCGAAAATGGCTCTACCGAGGAGCAGGTCATCACGCTGATCGTGGTGGCAGCGATCTTTGCAGCCGTCAATGTCGTGGTCCGGCCAGTGGTCAAGCTGCTGTCACTACCGTTCTACGTCCTCACGCTCGGGCTTTTCACGTTCATCGTCAATGCCCTTATGCTCTGGCTCACAAGCTGGATCGCCGGACTGCTCGATGTGGCGTTTCATGTCGACGGATTTTGGTCGGCCGTCCTCGGTGGCTTGGTCATCTCGTTCGTGAGCTGGTTGCTGAACTTGCTCGTACGCGGCTGATAACCAGGCGAACGCGCCGAATTCAGGGCTTCCCACAGGCCCGTCCGTTGTCGTAACGTTATGCCGACTTCTGCACGACCGAGAAGATGCCACTTTGTGAGCAGGCATCCGCGGGGGGTTCGGCGTGCGACACACGCGCGTTCCTGGGCAGGGGTGAACGAGCATGGCGAATGGCTATGGCTCTGTGGGGTCGGTCCTAACCGAGCGTCCACCGTCCGACGGCCATTGGGGAAAGCAGGGGGGTACCGGACAGCAGGCGGGGTACCGGAGGCATGACGCCGGAACCGCGGATTCGTCGGTTGGCGCACCCCTTCTCGCGGATCCGCCGTCGGCGCCCGCGCCGCCGCGGCAGGCGGCTCCGGCGCCGTCGACCGTAGTGCCGTTGGTCTCGCCTTCGGCATCGACGCCGCCGCGGCCGAAGCAAACAGGGCAGGTCGCCGCCGCAGCGGCACCCGTCCCAACCGGCCAGCGCACCGGCAACCGCACCTGGTACGACAGCCTGCTCAGCGGTCGGCAGTACGACGTCGTCTACGACGATGCCGACGGTTACCCCTTGTTGGCCTTCGCCGAGGGCCAGTGGTACGACGTGACGTCGTACGACCCGCAGCCGGTGTCGGTCCGCTACGCGCTGCGGCTGGATCCCGCCTGGGCCGGAGCGGTCGTCCAGACCGTGTGCATGTGGATGCGCAGCAACCCGAACCACGACCGATCGTTTGAACTGGCTACCGAACTCGCGCTGGCGGTGGGTGAACTGGCCCGGATGTCGGGCTGATCTACCCTTCGGTTGTGGCTTATCGCATCTGCCTGGTGTGCCTCGGCAACATCTGCCGGTCACCCATGGCCGAGACCGTCGTTCGCCAGCGCCTCGCCAAGGCCGGTCTCGCCGACCGCGTCAGCGTCGAGTCCGCGGGCACCGGCGGTTGGCACGTCGGTGAGCGCGCGGACCCGCGCGCGGTGGCGGCACTGCGGGAACACGGCTACCAACCGCACGACCACACCGGCCGCCAGTTCCGCGCCTCCTGGTTCGCCATGTTCGACCTGATCCTCGCCATGGACCAGGACAACCTCGCAGACCTACGCCGCCTGGCGCCGACGGAGGAGGCCGGCCGATCGGTCCGGCTGCTTCGTACGTACGACCCCGCAGCCACGGATGGGGACCTCGATGTTCCCGACCCGTACTACGGTGGCGCAGACGGCTTCACCCATGTGCTTGCCCAGATCGAACGTGCCGCCGACGGCCTTGTCGACGTGCTACAGGAGGAGTTGCGTGACCGCTGACCAGCTAGGCCGCCTGATCGGCGTCAAGGTCGGCCGGTTGGAAGCTGTCGGTGGCGGCGACATCTGCAAGGCTTACCGCACGAAGCTCGGCGACGGACGTGCCGTGTTCGTGAAGACCAGGGCAGATGCGCCGCCGGGTTTCTTCGCGGCGGAGGCGGCCGGGCTGCGCAGGCTAGGGGAGGTTCGCGGCGGCGTCGGCGTGCCCGAGGTGATCGCCTATGCCGACAATCTCCTTGCCTTGGAGTGGATCAGCTCCGGCCCGCCGTCCGCCGAGGCCGCAGAGCGGTTCGGCCGGGCCCTGGCGACAACCCACGCTGCGGGCTTCCCTGTGTTCGGGTTGGCCGAAGGCGACGGCTGGATCGGCACGCTCGAGCTTCCGGGCGGGCCGTGGAGCACATGGACGGAGATGTGGGCCGAGGGACGCGTCCTGCCGTATCTGCGGGCAGCGGTCGACGCCGGCAACATCCGCGCCAAGGACGCGTACGACGTGGAGAAGCTGATCGCGGACGTAGGCCGGGTCGCCGGCGCAGAAGAGCCGCCCGCGCTGATCCACGGCGACCGGTGGGCGGGCAATGTCATCTGGGGTTCCG
>CAZMXH010000520.1:1134-2493 GCA_964570165.1 uncultured Actinomycetes bacterium | reverse complement strand
AGCGTACCGGCTGGCCACGCAGTAGCACCTACAACCTACTTCGGACCATGGAGGAGACCGGCCACATCGCCTTCGACGAGGGCTCCCGCACCTACAGTGTGGGGCTGCGGGTATGGGAGGCGGGCCAGTCGTACGAGAGGGCGCACGACCTCAGTAGCCATGGCCAGGCGTACCTCCAGTCTGCAGCGGCGGCTCTCGGTGAAACCGTGCAGCTGGCGGTCCTCGATGGCCTCGACAACGTATACATCGCAAAGGTCGACACCAACCACCAGTTGCGACTCGTCTCCGAGATTGGCAGTCGGCTCCCCGCTTACACCACCGGCTTGGGCAAGGTGCTGCTAGCGCACCTCAGCGAGACCGAGCTTCGACAGCGGCTTAAGGACGTGGAGTTGCATGCGTTTACGCCTAACACCATCGCCGACAAGGAAGAGCTGATCCGCCACCTGAAGCAAATCCGTGAGGCGGGGTATGCAACCGACATCGGTGAGCACACGCTGGGCGTGTTCTGCGTGGCGGTACCGGTTCGGGACAGCACCGGAGCAGTCGTTGCCGCGATGAGCTCCTCGGTACCCGAGGCTCGCGTCGACGACGCCCTTAAGAAGGCGATGCATGAAGTGCTCAGCAGGTCGGCGAGCGACCTCTCACGTGCGCTCGGATTCAGGGGCTGATCACAAAGGACCTCCCACGAGCCGTCCCCTCACTACCGCCCGAAGGAGGCCGCGGTGTCTCCGTCCGGATAGCCACAGCGCTCCCTTGATTAGAGCCACGAGGACGCATAGCCGGAGTCTTGACATCGGGAGACAGCGCCCCTACATTACATACACGAACTCGGGTTCATGAACGTGAACTGCGTGACAGGAGCCCACCTGGTAGATGCTGTGAATTGGAGATTCCGGATCATGCGAACGTCTCGACTCCCCGCGACACTGGCTTCAGTCCTACTCGTCCTGGCTGCTTGCGGCTCTGACGAAGACAGCGGAAGCGAGGACGCGGCTGAACACACCGGCGAGAGCTCCGAGGAGGAGGGGGACGACGACAACGGCAATGCCGCAGCCTCGGGTGACGAGGAGGTGGACTTTCCAACAAGCTCGATCGAGCTTGTTGTTGGATGGGCCGCTGGAGGCGGCACCGACCGAGTCGGACGAGCAATCGCATCTGCCGCACAAGAGGTTTGCGGGTGGGACGTGTTTGTCAGCAACATGGAAGGCGGCAACGAGATGATCGCCAACGCCTACGTTCGGGATGCTGAGCCCGACGGACACGTAATCGGCCTGAGTACGGTGAACCTAGCGCAGGTCGCTCACACCGGAGCTACGGACATCACCCCACAAGACCTTGCTGGTGTCGTGCAGATTAATG
>CAZMXH010000520.1:0-1124 GCA_964570165.1 uncultured Actinomycetes bacterium | reverse complement strand
ATTAATGACGACCCGGCAATGATCGGCGTCGCCGCCGATCAGCCATACGAGAGCATCGACGAGCTGTTGAGCACTGCCGAGGAGCAGACCATCACCTTGGCCGTCTCGCCCGTCGGCTCCATTTGGCACGTATCAGCCGTCGGCATGGTCAATGCGTACGACGGCGAACCGGACTTGAGTTACGTGCCCTTCGACGGAACAGCTGACCAAGTGGCCGCGCTACTACGCGGCGATGCCGAAGGCATCATTTCAAGCGTGCCCGAGCTCCTACCACAGATTGAATCGGGAGAGATCAAGCCGCTCGCCGTTATGTCGGACGAGGCATCGAATTTGCTGCCTGAGGTCCCCACTCTCATGGACTCTGGAATCGACTGGACTGCGGGTGCCTGGCGCGGCGTGACTGTCGCCCCCGACGTCGAGGATCCAGTGCTTGCCGAACTTGAAGAATGCTTCACGAATGCTTACGAATCTGACCATTACCAAGATTTCATCGAGACACAAGGCTTCGGACCTCGCTACCGCGCCGCTGAAGAGTTCGACACATTTATGCAGGACGATTTCGAAAGCTGGAAACCTGTCTTCGAAATGCTCGGACTCAAAGACGGGTAACCCACGCACATAAGCGAGGAGATGCCATTATGTTGATCTGGAGGAGGGTCAGTATCGCCAACGGTGTGCCGGCCCTCCTGCAGATTGCTGTGGGAGTCGTCGTCATCATGGTCAGCTTGGACTTTCCTGATATCGTCCCACCTGGTGATCCTGGCTTCGGATTCTTCCCGCAGCTAATCGCGGTGGCGCTCATTGGGCTTTCGGTTGTCCAGGCCTTTCAAGGGCCGGACAGTGACTCGCTGCCGGGAGGCCGAGAAGCCCTAAGAGTCATCGGCGTCCTAGGCACTTTCATCCTCTACGCGCTGGCCTTCCGGTCGATCGGATTCATTGCCTCCACAGTTCTGTTCGGCGTGGCGCTTTTGGTGTTATCAGGAGCACGACGACTCTCCGTGGTCTTGCTCTACCCGGTCGTGTTGGCCTTTGGCCTCTACCTGCCTTTTGTCAATCTCTTGAGAGTTCGGCTGCCTCAAGGGGTGATCGAGGCGCTGCTGGGACTTTAGTCCGAACACGACGGG
>CAZMXH010000519.1:0-2510 GCA_964570165.1 uncultured Actinomycetes bacterium | reverse complement strand
ATGGACCGACTACGTCAAGCCCCCCCACTACGAGAACCACCCCCACCTCCACCAGTTGATCACCGACGCCCCCAACCTCGCCGGCGGCAGCGGCGGGACGAAGGACACGACCGATGTCGCGGTCGCCGACCAGCTGCTCAACAAGATCGACGAGATTGCCGAGATCTTCTGGGAGACCCAAGGCGCCTGAGGGCGCCGGCGTCTCGAACGCCGGTGACCCTGACTCAACCCCTCGGCTCGACCGCTCGCAGCGCGTCCTCGTGAGCAGCGACGGCGGCGCTGTCGAACAGCACGAACCGCACCAGGCGAACCGATTCGAGCTCCGGCGCTGTGTCGACAACCGTCCGCACCGCGACCGCTGCCGCCTCGCGCAGCGGGTAGCCGAAGGCTCCCGTCGAGATGGCAGGGAAGGCGATCGAGCTCAGCCGATGCTCGTCGGCCAGGCGTAGCGCCGATCGATAGCAGCTCGCGAGCAGCTGGTCCGCCGGCTCGTCGACGCCGTGGACGGGCCCCAGGCAGTGGACGACGTGCGCGTTCGGCAGCCGATGGGCGCCGGTGATGACGCACTGCCCGGGCTCGATCGGCGCGAGCGGGCGGCACTCCTCGGCGAGCCCGGGGCCGGCGGCGCGGTGGATGGCTCCCGCCACGCCGCCGCCAGGCATCAGCTGTGCGTTCGCCGCGTTGACTACGGCGTCGACGTCCGGCTGGTGGGTGATGTCACCCTTGGTGAGCTCGATCGTGACACCTGCGACGACGAGCCCGCCGGTCACTGGATCGCCGCCCCCGCCGCGGTCATCTCGGACAGCGCCCGGTCGCCGTCCCCCGGCTGCAGCTCCACCGGCCGGGTCGCGTCGCTAATCACGGCGGCGTCGAAGCCTAGCCTGCGAGCGTCGAGCACCGTTTCCTTGACGCACACGTCCTGCGCCAGCCCGACGACGACGACCCGCGTGATGCCACGCTCCTTCAAGATGCCCTCGAGCTCCGTAGCAGACTCTTCACCGCTTTCCGGGTCGCGGACGCTGAAGCCCGAGTAGCCATCCTCGCCGCCGGTGCCCTTCCGGATCACGGGCGCCCCCTCCACCACCTTCAACGCAGGGTGCAGCTCAGCGCCCCAGGTGTCCTGGACGCAGTGCGTCGGCCAGGTGCCGCCGTCCTTCTGGAAGTGCGGGGTCACGGGCGGGTGCCAGTCCTGGGTGTAGACGACCAGCGCGCCGGCTCGTTGCGCCGCTTCAATCTCGCGGTTGACCGCGGAGATCGATACGTCGCCCTCCTGCACATAGAGGTTGCCGTCCGGATGGGCGAAGTCGTTCTGTACATCCACGACCACAAGCGCCGTGTGCTCGTCGTAGCTGCCACGCGGTTCCTGGGACTCAGGTTCGGATGTCATTGGCCCTCCACTGGTAGCGCAAGAATGGCCTCTACGCCCTGACGTTACCGAGCGGCTCAAGCCGCAGCATGGGGATCCGGCGACCCACCTCCAGGTAGTCCGCCTCCGAACCGTCCACGCGAAAGCCCATGAGGGCGGACAGGCCGCGCGCCGCCCGGGGATGGTGGCGGGCGTACGCAACCATCGTCTCGGCCGCCTCGTCCTCCGAAAGCGGCACCGCACGGACGGTCAATGACCGCGAGCCGAGCTGGATCGTGGCGTCGGGGTGAGCCAGCAGGTTGCGTTACCAGTCGGCGCGCGGGCCGAATCCTGATGCGACGGTCACCGCGCCAGTCGCCGGGTTGCGGACAACCACCTCGACCACGACCTGCCGCAACTTTCCCGTCTTGCGCCCCACATGGTTGATAAGTACGAACCGGTTACCGAGAAGAATTCCGAGGCGTGCCCGGTATAGCCATACCGGCAGCCGGTACAGCATCCGGCGAATGCCCCGGGGACGCTCTGGCCTTTCGGTGAACTCCATCAAGAATTCCCATCGCCGCGGCGACACTGCTCCCAGTGTCCTGTCGGGTTGGCGTGCTCGCCATCGTCGAGGGTTGGGCAGTCATCAGCCAGCTGGCAACCTAGAGCGCATGCCTGGAATCGCAAAGATGCGAGCCGTTGTCCTCGACTGTCCGGCACCGCGTGCGTTGGCTGAGTTCTACCGGGAGCTCGTCGGTGGTGACATCACCTACGCCGACGAGGACTGGGTGAACCTCCGGGACGGCGACACCGTGCTGCTGAGCTTCCAACGGGCGCCCGACTACCAGCCTCCAGAGTGGCTGAACCCGGACCGTCCCCAGCAGTTCCACCTCGACGTAACTGTCGACAGGGCCCGCCTCGACGAAGCGGAGCGCCGGGTGCTTGCCCTCGGCGCCACCAAGCACGAGATACAGCCCGGCGATAACTGGCGGGTCTACGTCGACCCGGTGGGCCACCCGTTCTGCCTCTGCTGGGACTAGGCACCTGCTGAAGCGCGCACGATCGGCGACAGATCGTCTTGAGGGTCGCATCACACCAGCCGACGAACTCGCAACGCCGCCCAGGTCGCCCGGGAACGGTGGCGAGTCCTGGTCGGTGTCGT
>CAZMXH010000518.1:0-2521 GCA_964570165.1 uncultured Actinomycetes bacterium | reverse complement strand
CCCGTCGCCGCCGCCCACCGCAAGGCGCACGCCGGCGACCCGCGGTCCGCGTTCGGCGGCCGGCTCGCGACCACGGTCGCGGTCAGCGTCCCGATGGCGGAACAGATCTCCGAGATCTTCACCGAGGTGGTCGTGGCGCCGGACTACGAGACGGGTGCCCTGGACCTGCTGTCCCGGAAGAAGAACGTCCGGCTGCTGCGGCTGCCGGCCCGAGCCCGCGGCGGTGTCGAGACGCGCTCGATCTCCGGAGGGATGCTGATGCAGACGGTCGACGCACTCGATGTCCCCGGTGACACACCGCGAGCGTGGACGTTGGCGTGCGGCGAGCCGGCCGACGAGGCGACGCTCGCCGACCTGGAGTTCGCGTGGCGCGCCTGCCGGTCGGTGAAGTCGAACGCCATCCTGCTCGCGTCGGGTGGCGCGGCGGTCGGTGTCGGCATGGGCCAGGTGAACCGGGTCGATTCCGCCCGGCTCGCCGTCTCCCGGGCCGGAACCCGCGCGGCAGGCGCGGTAGCGGCGTCCGATGCGTTCTTCCCCTTCCCCGACGGTATCGAGGTCCTCGCCGCGGCCGGCGTGCGTGCGGTGGTGCAACCCGGAGGCTCGGTCAACGACAAGAAGGTGATCGAGGCTGCCCGAAATGCCCAGATTGCTATGTATCTGACGGGTACGCGCCATTTTTTCCACTGATCGAGAACGTGACATCCGGCCGCAAGTGTGGTTGCCTGTTCCGCGGCAACGATTTGGTAACGACGACGAGGGGGGACAGGCACGTGCCGAGTGGTCGCCATAGGCGTGCCAAGGGCCCGGCGCGTGGTCGTCGCCGCGTTCAGCGGCCGACGCGCGTGCGCCGCATCGCCACGTTGGCGGTTCCGGCTTCGGTGGTGGTGACGGCGCCCGTCGCGGTCGCGGTGTGGCCGGACCGGTCCGACGAGCCCGCTCCGGTGGAGCAGATCACGAGCCTCGGTGACATCCCGCGAGAGGTGCCGGTCGCCCGCGGTCGCCATGTGCGAACGTCCGGGCAGCACCCGGGCACCACTCCTACGGTGACGCTGAGCCCGGAGCCGACGGCGACGGACACTCCAACGCCCGAGCCCGCGGAGGAACCCACCGAGGAGCCGTCGCCGGAGCAAACCCCTTCGCCGGAGCCCACGGTCACCGGCGAGATGTACGTGACGGCCGCCCTGAACGTTCGATCCGGTCCGTCGCTGGATGCCGAGGTCCTGACCGTGCTGGCGCGCGGCACCAAGGTCGGCGTCACCGGCGAGACGGACGGGTCCTGGGTGCAGATCATCTACGACGACACGGTCTCGTGGGTCAGCGGCGACTACCTCTCCGAGGAGGAGCCTCCGCCCGAGCAGTCCGGCGGCCTCTCGTACGCCGAGTGCGAGCACGGCTCGGCGGTGGAATCGGGACTGACACCGGATGCCGTTCGCGTGCACCGGGCTGTGTGCGCCGAGTTCCCGCAGGTCACCTCCTACAACGGGCTGCGTCCCGGCGACAGCGGAGAGCACGGTTCTGGCCGTGCCCTCGACATCATGGTGTCGAGTAGCTCGCTCGGGGACGCCATCGCCGCGTTCGTCCGGGAGCACTACAAGGAACTTGGTGTCAGCGAGGTCATCTGGTCGCAGCGGATCTGGACCGTGGAGCGTTCCGACGAGGGGTGGCGCTGGATGGAAGACCGCGGGTCGGCCACCGCCAACCACTACGATCACGTCCACGTGACCGTCTACGGCGACTCCGGAGGCTGAGCCTCACCTCGCGTGCCCGGGCCGTTTCTCCTCGGTGACGCGGTTCGTTGCGATCGCGGTACGCAGGGCGCGCAGGAACGCTTCCGGCTGCTCGACGGCGGGGTCGTCGCGGCAGTCTTCGACCACGTGGAGCGGCCACCCGTACCGTTCGCGGGCGACCTCCGCCACCCGGAGCCGGACCTGGAGGTCGTGGCGGCCGTGGATCAGCGTGGTTGGCGCGTTGATGCGGGCCAGTTCGTCGGACGGGATGGGCGGCGCGCCGAGTCGCATGAGCCGGCGCAACGCCGCCTGCACGCTCGACGTCCGCGCACGGTCCAGTGCGTAGCCGCGCAGCAGATCCCACTGCTCGCCCGTTTGCTCCCCGGCGCGGTCGACGTCGAGGAAGCACTGGTTGAACAGCCGATCACGGCTGCGTTCGCTCGGCCGCGTGCGTTTGACGAGCTGTCTTGTCCTGCCTGCTCATCGCGGCCTCCTTCGTCGCGGTTGACGTGCTCAGAGTCCGTGTCCGGCAGGGCCGGGCGCATCAGGCGGATCAACCAATCGGTCCGTCCGCACACATGGGCAATTTGCTGCAGGCGTGCTGGGCCGGGTCAGACCAGGCCGCGCTCGTAGGCGTACGCCGTGGCCGCCGCGCGGGAGGAGATGTCCAGCTTCGTGAACATGTTGCTCAGGTGCCGGGCGACCGTCTTATCGCTGATCACAAGCCTGTCGGCGATCTCCCTGTTACTCGCACCGGTCGCGACGAGCCGCAGCACCTCGACCTCCCTAGCCGT
>CAZMXH010000517.1:0-2526 GCA_964570165.1 uncultured Actinomycetes bacterium | reverse complement strand
CGCGGGCCTGGCCGAGCGGGTCGAGGTGCTGCCCGACAGGCTGCTGCTCTACACCGACGACGGCGACGCAACGGCCGCGGCGGTGCACGATCGAGGGCTCGAGCCGCTGTCGGTGCTGGCCCGCCGGTCCACCCTGGAGGACGTCTTCCTGCACCTTACGGGCCGGACGCTGGTGGACTAGCCGATGACCGACGCCACGCCTGCCGCCGCGCCCGCAACGTCATCCCCCGTAACCCCGCCGCGCACCCAGCCGCCCATCGGCCGGATGTGGCCCCGGGCGCTGCAGTTCTGGCTGATGTCCTACCGCCGGGTATGGCGCGGGAGCCTGGTCAGCAGCTTCCTCGCCCCTGTGCTGTTCCTGGGCGCGATGGGCTACCTGCTGGGCCCGCTCGTCGACAGCGGGGCCCGCGGCGGCATCCCGGGCGTCGGGTACCTCGCCTTCGTCGCGCCCGGAATCCTCGCCGCCCAGGCGATGCAGACAGCCGTGAGCGAGTCGACGTTCTCGGTGCTGGCAGCGATCAAGTGGCGCAGGCAGTACCTCGCCATGCTGGCGACGCCGTTGGGCGTCCCCGACGTGCTCCGCGGCCACCTGGTCTTCGTCCTGCTGCGGGTGGCGATGACGAGCACGGTATTCCTCGGGGTCGCCGTGGCCCTCGGTGCGATCCGCACCTGGTGGGCGGTGCTGACGCTGCCTGTCGCGGTGCTGTGCGGGCTCGCGTTCGCTGCGCCGATCTTCGCCTTCGCCGGCACCCAGTCCGACGGGCAGGGCTTCAACGTGCTGTTCCGGTTCATCATCATGCCGATGTTCCTGTTCTCCGGAACCTTCTTCCCGATTGACCAGCTTCCTGACGTGCTCGAGCCGGTGGCGTGGGCGACACCGCTCGCGCACGCGGTCGCACTGTGCCGCGACCTGGCGCTCGGCACGGGCAGCGTCGCCGCCGCCGGGCTGCATGTCGGCTACCTGCTGGTCTGGCTGGCGGTCGGATACCGGCTCGCGCTGGCGTCGTTCCGGCGGCGGTTGGTGGTGTAGCCGTGGCGATCACCCGAGAACGCGTCCCGCTGGCCTCGAGAGTGGCTCGCGCGGTGCCGCTCCCGGCCGGCGCCGGACTCGCGCGGATGCTGGTCGAGCGCAACGCGCGGGCGTTCAAGCACTTCTGGATCGTGGTCATCAGCGGCTTGTTCGAGCCGATGTTCTACCTGTTTGCGATGGGGGTGGGGCTCGGCAGGCTGATCGGCCAGATCGAGGTCGGCGGCCAGCTCGTCGACTACGCGGTCTTCGTCGCGCCGGCGCTGCTCGCGGCGTCCGCGATGAACGGTGCGGTCTTCGACTCGACGTTCAACGTGGTCTTCAAGCTGAAGTACGCCAAGCTCTACGACTCGGTGCTGGCGACGCCGATGGGTGCCCGCGACGTGGCCGTAGGCGAGGTGACGACGGCGCTGCTCCGCGGGCTGGTGTACTCCACGGCGTTCCTGGCGGTCGCGACGGTGGCTGGATATGTGCAGAGCTGGTGGGCCGTGCTGGCGATCCCGGCGGCCACGTTGATCGGGTTCGCGTTCGCGGCGGTCGGCATGGCGGTGGCGACCATGATGCGCAACTGGCAGGACTTCGACTACGTGCAGCTCGCCATCCTTCCGATGTTCCTGTTCTCCACGACGTTCTTCCCGCTGTCCGCTTTCCCCGGGCCGATCCAAGGACTCGTTCAGGCGACTCCGCTCTACCACGGTGTGACGTTGATGCGCGAGCTGATGCTGGGCCAGGTCGGTTCGGGGATGCTGGTCCACGCGGCGTATTTTGTTGCGATGGGCCTTGCCGGCGGATACGTCGCCGCGCTTCGCATCGAACGGTTGCTGCTCACGTGAGGCCGCCGGTCGACGTGGACGCTGTCCAGCGCCGCACCGTCGGCACGCTCGTCAGCGCGCAGGTCATGGGTGGGCTGGGCGTCAGCAGCGGCGTCGCCGTCGGTGTCCTGCTGGCTGCCCGCGTCCTGGACGCGCGTGGCCTGGCAGGGTTCGTGCAGAGCGCGCACGTGCTCGGGTCGGCCGTGCTTGCCGTGCCGGCGGCCGCGCTCGCCGTGCGGTTCGGCCGCCGGCTGGGTCTCGGTGTGACGCTGGCGCTGGCGGCCTTCGGCGGGGCAATGGTGATCGCGGCCGCGGAGCTGCGATCGTTCCCGCTGCTGCTGGTCGGCATGGCGCTGTTCGGCGGCGGGACGACAGCCGGCCTGCAAGGGCGGTACGCCGCCATCGACCTCGCCGCTCCGGAGCGGCGCGCGCGGACGCTGTCGGTCGTGGTCTGGGCGACGACCATCGGCGCGGTGACCGGCCCGAACCTCATCGGCGCCGGCGAGTGGGTCGGCGAGTCCGTCGGGATCGCGCCGCTGGCCGGGCCGTTCCTCATCGGCCTGGCCGCGCTCGCCGCGGCCGCGGCGATCGTGTGGCTCGGGTTGCGGCCCGACCCGCTGCTGCTGGCCCGCAGCCTCGAGCCGGGCGGCGGCGAGGGCAACCGGGGACGTCGGCGGGGAGCGCGGG
>CAZMXH010000516.1:0-2558 GCA_964570165.1 uncultured Actinomycetes bacterium | reverse complement strand
TCTTCGAAGAGAACTTCGCCGAACTCGAGATCATCGCCGCCGAGCCGGACGCGGGCGCATTCGGACGGCTATGGGCCCGGCTGCTCGACCTGACCATCGAGTCGGCCGCGTTCGTCGAGATGGTCGTCGACGCGCGGCGCAGCATCCCTGACCACGACGGCGCCGAACGCTTGCTGGCCCTCATCGAGGCGACGCTGCCTCGCGCCCAGGGCGCGGGGCTGGTGGACGCCGCGCTCACGGCCGAGGACTTCATACTCGCCCACCGCATGGCCTACGGCGTCGTGGTCACGGCGACCGACCCGAGCCAGGTCAAGGAGACCGTTGACCAGGCCCTGGCACTCCTCCGAGGCCACACTCCTCTCTTACGGCGACGTCCGGCGGCGCAATCAGCCGGTGCTGCTCCCGTGAGCTGATCGCGCTACCCGTGCGAAGTTGACGTGCGCGCCAACTGTTGGCCGCAGCGTCACCCCCGACGAGCGGGTCGGCCGACCGTCAGCCGACCGCGCGCTTGGCCATCAGGCGGCCGCCTCGGTACATGGCCGCTGCCGCGAGGGCCGCGGCTGCGGCCGCGACCAGCCATGCCACCTGGAACGAGGCGGTTTCGGCAATGAATCCGACGACGATCGGGCCCGCGCCGTTGCCGATGGCGAGCCCTGACAGGCCCACTCCGGCGACTGTTCCGGGACGGGACGGATCGGACCGTACGAGGGCGAGGAAGTACAGCGCTGACCATCCCCAGCCGCCCGCGAACACTCCGATGCCGCCGATCCCGAGGCCGAGTGCCGTGCCGGTCGCGCCGATCACCATGGTGAGGGCGCCGACCAGCAGCATCCACGGCATGAGTCGCAGCGCCGCCGACGGCCGCCGGTCGGCGAGCATCCCGGTGCTGATGCGGGTAGCGACGCCGACGACGCTCGCGACGCCGAGCAGCGCCCCGCCCTGGCCTGCCGTGAGTCCGGACGCCACAGCACTCTGGGTTAAGAACACGCTGATGCCGGTCGCCGCCGTCGTACCAAGCGCGGCCCCTGCAGCGAGTTGCAGCACCCCGGGCGGCAACGCGCGGGAACGGCTGGCCATCGGGTTGTCGGGGGGACGATCACGGCTGGGTGCCGCGGCGGGAGCCCGTCCGGCCCCAGCGCGGCCCGGCAGCCGTCCGCCGAACAGCAGAACCATGACCGCGACGAACGGCACGATCGCCACCGTGACCGCCCATCGCCAGCCGACCGTGACGGCGATGGTGGGGACCGCGAAGCCGGCCGCCATCGTGGCCAGCGGGATCGACGCCTCCTTGACGCCGAACACAAGGCCGCGCCGCCGCTCCGGCACCCGACCGGCGACCAGCCGAGCGAGCCCAGGATCGACCAGAGCCACGCCGATTCCACCACAGATCATCAGGAGTACGAGATCGCTCCACTGTCGGGCCAGTAGCCCGATGCCCATCAGCGCGAGGAAGCTCAGGGTGGTGCCCGACGCGATGGCGAACCGCTCACCCAGCCGGTCGGCCAACCGGCCCGTCAGCGGCGCGGACGACGCACTCACGACGAACAGCACCGCGACGATCAGGCCCAACTCCGACTCGGACAGGTTGAGCTCTTCACGCACCTGGATGCCGAGTGCCCCCACCATGAACGCCGGAAGGGCCGGGACGACGAGTCCGATGCCGACGGTGATGAATGCTCGGGTGGACCCCGCCTCAGCCTGTGTCTGGTCGGTCAATGCACGATCCGTCCGGTCGGGTACACATGGTCGGCCTCAACAGGCATTCCAGCACGGTGGCCCCGGGCGCCGGTCGGAACCCGCCGGCTCGAAGCCACGCAATGACATACCAGAGCGGCGCAGACGAGTGTCATCCGCCCAGGCACGCAGGCGCAGGACGTTCTCGATCGTCTCAGACTCAGCGCCTCCCGCATCGCGATGGTTCGCTGAACCGATCAGCGCACGGTGCCTATGCTCGACGAAGGAGCCGGCGAGAGGCAGGTACGGCATGGGGGTGGTGTCGCCCGGATTCCGCGGCCGGCGCAGTCCGGAGCGGGCGAACCTGCCGCCGGGCCAGTACCTGACCGAGGGCTTTCCGGTGCTGTCCGCCGGTCCGACACCGCGGGTGGCGCTCGACGACTGGGAGTTCGTCATCACGACGGAGTCGGGCCAGGAGCACCGGTGGTCGTGGCCCGAGTTGCTGGCGCTGCCTTCCCAGTCGGTCACCGTCGACATCCACTGCGTCACCAAGTGGTCGAAGGTCGGCACGACCTGGGACGGAGTGTCGCTGGACACACTGCTGCGTGACGTCGAGACGGCGGCCGACTTCGCGCTGGCCCACTCGTACGGCGGCTACACGACGAACCTTCCGCTCGAGGACCTGCTGGACGGCAAGGCCTGGATCGCCTACCGGTATGCCGGCGAGGAGCTAGCGCCAGAGCACGGCGGGCCTGCCCGCCTCCTGGTGCCGCACCTGTACTTCTGGAAATCGGCCAAGTGGGTCCGCGGCATCCAACTGCTGCTCAACGACGAGCCAGGCTTCTGGGAGACGCTTGGCTACCACGACTACGGGGACCCATGGC
>CAZMXH010000515.1:0-2561 GCA_964570165.1 uncultured Actinomycetes bacterium | reverse complement strand
CACATCGTCGAAGTGCAGTGACGCGGGCGTCGCCGGGCCCATCGTCTGGATCGGCGACGAGGTCCAGCCCATTTCGCGATCGACCAGGAACGCCGTTGCCCCGCCGTTTCGAGCCCCGCGCTCCGGGTCGGTCACCGCGATCACGATCGCAAAGTCCGCCTCGTTGCCGCCGGTGATGAACGTCTTCTCGCCGCGGAGCACCCAGTCCGAACCGTCCCGGCGGGCGCTGAGCTTGATGTTGCCCGCGTCCGAGCCGGCTCCCGGTTCGGTTATCGCGAAGCACGAGATCCGCTCGCCCTCGATCGTGGGCAGCAGATACTCCTTGCGCTGCCAGTCGTTGGCGTAGTACAGGATGTTGTCGGCCTCCCCGCCGAAGCGGAACGGTACGATGCAGCGACCCACCTCCATCCACAGCAGCGCCTGGGTCACCGCAGGAAGGTCCATGCCCCCGTACTTCTCTGGCGTCGACAGCCCCCAGAACCCGAACTCGCGAGCCTTGAGCTGCAACTCCCGCAGTTCGGCGTGCTCGAGACCCGGCCGCCCCGCCCGCTCACGGCGCAGCACCTCCGGTTCGAGCGGCATTACCTCGCGCGAGATGAAGGAGCGGGCGGTGTCCCGGATCGCCACCTCGTCTTCGGTCAGCGAGAAGTCCATCAGACGGCTCCCTACTTGACGAACAAAACTTGCAGTGCAAGTTTTAGCACTGTAACGCTCACCGGGTCGGCTGTGAAGGGAGCGATGATGGCACGTCCCCCGCGGCGCCTGCTCAGCAGAGAGCAGATCGTGGCGGCGGCTTTGGAGCTCATCGACACCGACGGGCTTGACGAGTTCTCCACCCGAAAGCTGGCGGCGGCGCTCGGCGTTCGCGGACCGTCGCTGTACAACTACTTCGCCACCAAGGACGAGATCCTCCAGGCGGTCGCCAACGAGGTGATCGCCAAGGTGGACATCGAGATGCTCGGCCAGCAGGACTGGGTGACGGCCCTGCACGGATGGGCGCGCTCGTACCGTGCGGCCCTGGCCGCCCATCCCAACATCGTGCCCTTCCTGGCCAGAGGCCCGGGTCGGCGCCCCGCGGCGCTCGCCATGGCCGACGCCGTGTTCGGCGCGCTGGTCGAGGCGGGCTGGCCGCCGAGCCGCGCGACCCGGATCGGCGCGCTGATGCGGTACTTCGTGGCCGGCTCGGCGCTCGGTTCGTTCGCCTACGGCTTCCCGGCGGATCCCGACGTCTACGCGGGCCGCTACCCCCACCTCCGCCAGGCGCACCTGCTCACCGAGCACCAGCGGCAGGTGGACGACGGCGCGTTCGAGATGGGTCTCAACGCGCTCCTGGAAGGGTTGCGCCAGGAGTACGAACGGACGGTCCTATGCCAGCGCTGACCACCCGGACCGAGTTGTACATCGGCGGTCGCTGGGTGCCGCCGGCCACCGGTGACACCATCGAGGTCGAGAACCCGGCGACCGAACGGGCAGTCGGGTCGGTGCCGGCCGGTACCGCGACGGACGTCGACGCCGCGGTGGCGGCCGCCCGGGACGCCCTGGAACCCTGGGCGGCGCTGGAGCCGCAGGAGCGCTCCGCGGCCCTGCGCCGGCTGTACGAGGCGGTCGAGAAGCGCTCGGACGAGTTCGCGGCCACGATCGCCACCGAGATGGGCTGCCCGTTGCGCATCGCCACCAAGGTGCAGACCGCCGTGCCGCTGCGGGTGCTGCGCAGCTGCGTCGACCTGGCGGCGTCGCACCCGAGGACCGAGACGATCGGCAACTCGCTGGTCGTCAAGGAGCCCATCGGCGTGGTCGGGGCGATCACGCCTTGGAACTACCCGCTGCACCAGATCGTGGCCAAGGTGGCCCCGGCGCTGGCGGCCGGCTGCACGTTCGTGCTCAAGCCCAGCGAGGTGGCACCGCTCAACGCCTACCTGCTGTTCGACGCCATCCACGAGGCTGGGCTGCCGCCGGGCGTGGCGAACCTCGTGCCCGGCACCGGCCTCGCGGTGGGGGAGGTGATCGCCGGCCATCCAGGCGTGGACATGGTCTCGTTCACCGGTTCGACGAGGACCGGGCCCCGTGTGGGTGAGCTCGTCGCCGGCCGGGTCGCCCGCGTCGCCCTGGAGCTTGGCGGCAAGTCGGCCAACATCGTTTTCGACGACGCCGACCTGGCCGCCGCCGTCAAGGTCGGCGTGGCCAACGCCTTCCTCAACTCGGGGCAGACCTGCACCGCCTGGACGCGGATGCTCGTGCACCGCAGCCGCTACGACGCGGCCGTCGGCCTCGCCGCCGAGGCCGCGGGCAAGTACGTCCTGGGCGACCCGTTCGCCGAGGCGACCCGGCTCGGCCCGCTGGTCTCCGAGGCGCAGCTGGACCGGGTCTGCGGGTACGTCGCCAAGGGCGTCGCGGACGGTGCGCGTCTGGTGACCGGCGGCCTGGAAGCCGAGGTGCCGAGCCCCGGCTACTTCGTGGCGCCGACCGTGTTCGCCGACGTCGACCCGGACAGCAGCCTGGCGCAGGACGAGATCTTCGGCCCGGTCCTGTCGATCTTGCCGTTCGAGGACGACGACGACGCC
>CAZMXH010000514.1:0-2563 GCA_964570165.1 uncultured Actinomycetes bacterium | reverse complement strand
CGTCGGTCGCCGTGGGCCAGCAGATCCGTGTCGTACCTCGGGTCGTCCGGCCACGGCCCCACCCAGGGACCGACCCCGACCGTGCTCGCGTCGTCCACGCCCCCGAGCCTGCCAGATCGGGTAGGAACGGCCTGCGCAGGCGGTTCGCCGTACGCGTAGAGGGTGAGCTCAGCCAGGAGTGGACGCGGCCGCCGCTCGCGAGCCAGGCTGGCGGTGATGCTCCCTGGAACCGTCGTCCTCGTGCCCGGCCCTGTCGACCCGCCCGACTGGTGGGCAGGACCGGCCGGCGACCTCGCCGCGGCGGGGTACCACGTCATGGCTCCGCGGGTGGCGGTCAGCGACCCGCCGTACTCTGTCAGCTGGATCGCCGGTGCCGCCCGGCCGCTGCACGCCTCCGACGTGCCAACGCCGATCCTCCTGGTCGCACACGGGACCGCCGGCCCGCTGCTCCCCGCCTTGGCCCGCACTCAGCGGGCGGCGCGCCGTCACGTCGGCGGCTACGTCTTCGTCGACGCGGCTCTGCCCCGACCGGGTGGGCAGTCCCACCTCGACCTGCTGCGAGCCGCGGACCCGGCGGCGGCGGACCAGGTGCACGACGCACTGCACCGCGGGACGACACTGTCCCAGGTGGCGCATCCGCTCGCCGCGGACCACGGCTTCTGGACCGAGCGGCTGCCGCCGGCCATCGACTGGCCCGACTCGCCATGTGCCTACGTCCGGACCGGTGCGTCCGATCCCGCCACCGGGCCGACGGAATGGTGGGCTCGGACCGCGGGCCAGCGGGGCTGGCTGGTCGATGACTCCGGCGGCGAGCTCAGCGGCGTGCTGGTGGACGTCATCCGAAGGCTGCCCGGCTGAGCCGGCGGTCTCAGCGCTCCCGTCCCGCCGGGTGGCGGCGGCCCAGACCGACGACGAGCCGACGCGGCATTCGCGGCAGCAGCCACGCCGCAGACCGGTACACGGCACCGGGAACCGACACGACCCTGCCGCGGTCGAGGTCGCGGAGCGCGGCGGCGACCAGCTTGTCGGCGTCCAACCAGAGGAGCGACGGCAGGCCGGCCATGTTCATGCCGGCGCGCTGGTGGAACTCGGTGCGAACGTAGCCAGGGCACAACGCCATCGCCCGCACACCCGTGCCCCGCAGGGTTGAGGCGAGCCCCTCCGTGAACGCGGTCACCCAGGCCTTGGCCGCGCTGTAGCTGCCCCGCGGAACCCAGCCGGCGACGGAGCTCACGTTGATGAGAGCACCGTCGCCGCGGTCGATCATCGCCGGCAATGCGGCGTGCGTCAGGCGCAGCACCGCCAACACGAGGATTCGCAGCATCCGCTCCTCGTCCGCGACGTCGTTCACATGGAACGGCTTGCGCAGCGCGAAGCCGGCGTTGTTGACCAGCAGGTCGACGGGACCGCTGTCACGGAGCAGTCCCTCCGCTGCTGAGATGCCCTCGCCGGTCGCCAGGTCGGCGGGGAGAACCTCGGCGGCGGCACCGTAATCGGCGCGCAGTTCGGCCGCTGTGGCGGCGAGCCGGTCGGCGTCCCGGGAGATGAGCACGAGGTCGTGCCCTGCCGCGGCGAGCCGACGGGCGAACGCCAGACCGATGCCGGACGTAGGTCCGGTCACGACGGCGGTTGGCATGCCGTGACCTTACCGATGCGTGCTTACCCGGCCACCGATGGCTGGTGCTGTGCGGGATGCTCGACGAGTGCGAGGACCCGGGAGTTCATGAATCGGGCGGTGCGGACGGCGGTGCCGTTCCGGGTGACCTCGGCGACCTCGACGACGCCCCGGCCATGCGTGATCTCCACCCGGCGGCCCGCCTTGGTGGCCGTGACCTCGTAGGTGCGGACGCCGTCTCCGGCATCGACGACGATCTCGACTCGGTCGCCCTTCATGTGTCCATCATCGCCTCGTTGAGTTCGCCACGTCGCACGGTCAGCGCGTCGGCCTCCTCGTCGAGGTCGACGGCCACGGTGTCGCCGTCGTGGATCTCGCCGGCCAGGATGGCCTTGGCAAGCTGGTCTCCGATCGCCGACTGGACGAGGCGGCGCAGCGGACGAGCGCCGTACACCGGGTCGTAACCGGTGAGCGCGAGCCACTCCTTGGCGGCGCTGCTGACCTGCAGCGAGAGCCTCCGGTCGGCCAGGCGGTCGGCGAGGGCCGAGATCTGAAGCTCCACGATGCTCGCCAGCTCCTCCGATCCCAGTGCGTTGAACATGACGACATCGTCGAGGCGGTTGAGAAACTCCGGCTTGAACGCGGCGCGCACGACCTCCATCGTCTTGTCGCGCTTGGTCTCGTCGTCGAGCGCCGGGTCGGCGAGGAAGGTCGAGCCCAGGTTCGACGTAAGAATGAGGATCGTGTTCCTGAAGTCGACCGTGTGGCCCTGCCCGTCGGTGAGGCGCCCGTCGTCGAGGACCTGTAGCAGCACGTCGAAGACCTCCGGGTGGGCCTTCTCCACCTCGTCCAGCAGGATCACGGAGTAGGGGCGCCGGCGTACGGCCTCGGTGAGCTGGCCGCCCTCCTCGTACCCGACGTACCCGGGTGGGGCACCGACCAGGCGCG
>CAZMXH010000513.1:0-2572 GCA_964570165.1 uncultured Actinomycetes bacterium | reverse complement strand
CCGGCGCAGCGTGTCCAGCACCCGCTGCGCCACGATCTGCTGGCCGGGAAGCCACTCGGGGAAGCCGGACAGCGGCGTTGGTCGGCTCACGTCTGTCACATGCTCCTAGCGTGTCATGCGGTGCCTGTCACGGGGTGCGTGCGTTGAGCCCTGCAGGAACGGGTTGCTGTGCCGCTCGCGGCCGATGGTGGTGGCGGGCCCGTGGCCCGGAAGCACCCTGGTCTCGTCCGGCAGCGGCAGCACCTTGCTGGCAAGGCTGCGCAGCATGGCCGCGTGGTCGCCGCCCGGCAGGTCGGTGCGCCCGATGCTGCCCGCGAACAGCACGTCGCCGGACAGGCAAGTCGGCGTGCCGGCCACCGCCGCGGGCAGCCGGAACATCACCGAGCCCTCGGTGTGCCCGGGAGCATGGTCCACGATGATCTCCAGACCGGCCAGTGACAGCGTCACACCATCGGGAAGCGGCCGGACATCGTCCGGCTCGGACCAGGTCGCAGCCGTACCGAACTGCTGCTCCAACATCGCGACGAGGGCCGGGTCGAGAGTGGCGAGCGGGTCGACCAGGCGGTAGCGGTCGTCGTCGTGCAGGTACGCGGGGACGTCGCGCGCGCCGCAGACCGGCGTCACGGAGTAGACGTGGTCGAGATGCCCGTGGGTGAGCAGCACCGCGACCGGCTTCAGCCGGTGCTCGCGGAGTGCGGCGTCAAGGTCGCGAAGAACTCCGATTCCGGGGTCGACGATCAGGCACTCCTGACCGCTGCCTGGCGCAACGACGTAGCAGTTGGTGCCGAAGGCCGCTGCGGTGATTCCGACCGTGAGCACTCCAGCAGCCTAGCGGCGCGGCCGCGGCAGAGGCGAACGCGATCGCCCGCCCTAGCGATCAGATCGATAACGTTGTTCGACTCGTTACGTTTTCAGGGCGAGTCACTGCCTAGACTGTCCGAACCTGGATGACGCCTGGTTGGGCGCCAAGCCGTAGGAGACCCGATGGCGAGCAGGAGGAGACGCCAACGAGAGCTTGCCCGTGCCAAGTGGGAGCGGCAGCAGGCGCGGCGCGCTTCCTCTGCGCGCCGGCGGCGGTTCCTGCTGCTGATCGCCGTGGTGCTGGTCACCGTCGGTGCTGGGCGTGGCTTGTCCCCGACCTCGTCACCGGGAGGTAGGCCCCGATACTCGGGAAATGAGGACTGACCCGTGACCAACACGCCAGGCAGCACCAGCCCTCGCAGCGGTGCGGACTCGCGCCAGGCGCCGACCCCTCCTGCCACGGTTGCGGAGAACGCCTGGGGCCGGGTCGACACCAATGGTGACGTCTTCGTCCGGACGCCGACGGGCGAGCGGCATATCGGCTCATGGCAGGTCGGTGAGCCCGAACAGGCGCTGGCGTTCTTCGGCCGGAAGTTCGACGACCTCGTGGTCCAGCTCGACCTGCTCGAGCAGCGACTCGAGTCCGGCGTAGCCGCGCCGGACGACACCGAGGCGGGCGTTCGCAAGCTGCGGGACGCGATCGCTGAGCCGCACGCCATCGGCGACATGGGCGCGCTGGCGAAGCGGCTCGACGCCCTCGAGGAGCGCATCGCCGAGCGGCGCGCGGAGCGGCGGGCTGCCCGGGCCCGCGCGCTCGACGAGGCTCGAGAGCGCAAGGACCGGATCGCCGCCGAGGCCGAGGCGATCTCTCACGGCAACGACTGGCGCCACGGGGCCGACCGGCTGCGGGAGCTGCTCGAGGAGTGGAAGACGCTGCCGAGGCTGGACAGGGCGACAGATGACCAGCTCTGGCGCCGGTTCTCGACCGCCCGCACGCACTACACGAGGCGGCGCAAGGCGCATTTCGCGGAGCTGACCGCTCGCCGGGAGCAGGCCAAGGACATCAAGGACGCGATCCTTGCCGAGGCCGAGCAGCTCGCCGACTCGACCGACTGGGGCCCGACGGCGCGCCGCTACCGCGAGCTGATGGCCCGGTGGAAGGCGGCGGGCCCGGCGCCGAAGTCCGTCGAGGAGGCGCTGTGGAAGAGGTTCCGCGCCGCCCAGGACACGTTCTTCGCGGCGCGCGCCGAGGCGTTCTCCCAGCGCGACTCGGAGCAGCGGGCGAACCTCGAGGCGAAGGAGCGACTCCTTGCCGAGGCGGAGGCGCTGGTTCCCGTCACGGACTGGAAGGCCGCCCGAGCGGCGCTGCGTTCGATCCAGGAGCGGTGGGAGGCGCTCGGCCCGGTTCCTCGTGACGCGGTGCGGTCCGTCGAGGCCAGGCTGCGCCGGGTGGAACAGTCCATCCGGGAGGCTGAGGAGTCGGAGTGGAAGCGCACCAACCCGGAGGCCCGCGCCCGCGCGGAGGACACGGTCGCCAAGCTGCGCTCCTCGATCGCCGAGCTCGAGGAGCAAGCCGCCCGCGCCCGGGAGGCGGGCGACGAGAGGAAGCTCGCGCAGGCCGAGGAGGCGCTCGCGGCCCGCCGGGCATGGCTACAGCAGGCCGAGCAGGCCCTCGACGACTTCGGCGGCTAGCCCCTCCCCCGCCCTTGCCGCCCTCCTGTCGTGTGATCACGTTAACGGTCCGGTTGGGTCCTGGACCAGGCCAATTGGC
>CAZMXH010000512.1:0-2575 GCA_964570165.1 uncultured Actinomycetes bacterium | reverse complement strand
TGGCTTGCCGGCCAATGCGAGGTGTGCCTCGCCGAGCGCCTCGCTCTGGGTCGGGTGGGGGTGTATGAGTTGCGCGACCTCGGCCGGCAACGCCTCCCAGTTGTAGATCAGCTGAGCCTCGCTGATCAGCTCTCCGACGCGGGCACCCACCAGGTGCACGCCCACGACGGGGCCATCCTTGTGCTGTACGAGCTTGGCGAAACCCTGGGTCCGCAGGATCTGGCTCTTGCCGTTGCCTCCGAGGTCGTACCGGAAGGTCTCGACGGCGTCCGGCCCGTAGCGCTCGTTGGCCGCGGCCTCGGTGAGGCCCACTGACGCGACCTCGGGGTCGCAGTAGGTGACGCGCGGGATGCCGGCCTCGTCGATCGGCACCGGGTTCAGGCCCGCGATGTCCTCGGCAACGAAGTTGCCCTGCTGGATGCCGCGGTGGGCGAGTTGCAGGCCGGGAACGATGTCGCCGACCGCGTACACTCCGGGGACGTTCGTGCGCAGCCTGTCGTCGGTGAGAACGAAACCGCCCTCCATGCGGACGCCGACGTCGTCGAAGCCCAGACCCTCGGTGAGTGGTCCCCGCCCGACGGCGACGAGCACCAACTCGCCCTCGGCGGTCTTCCCTCGCTCGAGGGTCACCCGGATGCCGCCGTCGATGCGCTCGGCCTCCTTGAACGGGGACGACGTCATGAACCCGATGCCCCGCTTGCGGAACGCGCGCTCCACCGCCTTGGACGCGGCCTCGTCCTCGGCGGGCAGCAGACGCGGGAGCGCCTCGACGATAGTGACGTCGGCGCCGAGCGACCGCCAGGCGCTGGCGAACTCGACGCCGACGATGCCGCCGCCGAGGACGATCACCGACGAGGGCACGCGGTCCAGTTCCAGCGCCTCGTAGCTGGAGATGATGCGGTCGCCGTCGAGCTCCAGCCCGGGGAGGGTCTTGGCGTACGCCCCGGTGGCCAGCACGACGTTGCGCCCCTCGTACCTGGTGCCATCGACTTCGACCGCGTTGGGTGCTACCAGGCGTCCCGCACCGTCGACAAGTGTGATCTGGCGGGCCTTGATGAGGCCCTGTAGCCCTTTGTACAGCCGCGAGACGACGCCGTCCTTGTACTTGTGCATCGCCTTGACGTCGATTCCGTCCAGCGTGGCGGTGATTCCGAACTGCGCGGAGTCGCGGACCGAGTCGGCGACCTCGGCGGCGTGCAGCAGCGCCTTGGTGGGGATGCAGCCGTAGTGCAAGCAGGTGCCGCCGAGCTTGTCCTTCTCGATGAGCGCAACCGATTTTCCGAGCTCGGCGGCCCGTAGTGCGCACGCATACCCGCCGCTGCCGCCACCAAGGATGACGAGGTCGAAGCTGGTGGCCCCTGAAGCGTTGTTCGCCACTGGGAGTGTGCTCCTTGACGTTCGCGAATCGTTCGGTGGCCGGGATGTCGACCACGCGTAGCGTATCTTTCCAGCCTCGTCGGCCCTCGCAATGCCTGGGTTGCGCGGCCAGATGCGTATCTTGGTCAACAGAGGAGTAGGAGGTTGTCATGCGGTTGTTCGGCAGGCGGCGGCGAGCGAAGAGCGCGGACGGCACGCTGGACCGTGCGGCCGACAGCGAGGACACCGCGCACCTCAAGGAGTTCGCCAAGTCCCGGCAGGGGGTCGAGGCGTACGTGGAGCCGGCTACCACGATGACCACGACGACGGTCCTCCTGGTGGCGCATGACGGGGAGTGGACCCGACGCCGGGTACGCGACCCCAAGGCGGCGGAGGAGCTTGCGCGCAAGCTGGAGATTCCCGTCTACGACGCTCAGATAGTCGGCTACCCCCCGCGGGTGCGCGAGTACAACCGCAGGCTGCGAGAGAACCGCTAGCCCGCGAGCAGCCTGCCCGATTCGACGTCCTCGACCCGCTTTACAAGGGTGCGCACCGCAGCGCCGGTGCCGCCCTTCGGGGTGTAGCCGTACGGCGCGTCGTCATTGAACGCAGGACCGGCGATGTCCATGTGTGCCCAGGCGATGCCGTCGCCCACGAACTCTCGCAGGAACAGGCCTGCCGTTAGCGCGCCACCGGGGCGCTCACCGACGTTGGCGATGTCGGCGACCGGAGAGTCGAGCTTCTTGCGCAGTTCATCGGGCAGCGGCAGCGGCCACATCGCATCGCCGGCCCGGGACGAGGCGTCGTGGACCTGGTCGAGCAGCACATCGTCGTTCGACATGATGCCGGCGACCCGGTTTCCCAGGGCGACCACGCACGCGCCGGTGAGAGTCGCGACGTCCACGATGAGGTCAGGGCGGTCCTCGCTGGCCCGGGCGATCGCATCGGCGAGTATCAACCGGCCCTCGGCGTCGGTGTTCAGCACCTCGACGGTCTTGCCGCCGTAGATGGTGAGCACGTCCGACGGCCGCTGCGCTGTTCCCGACGGCATGTTCTCGGCCAGCGGCGCGTAGGCGGTGACGGCCACTCGCGGCGCCAGCTTCGCGATCGCGACGGCGGCCGCGATCACGGCGGCGGCACCGCTCATGTCGGACTTCATCGTCACCATCGCATCGTTGGGCTTGAGCGACAGACCGCCGGAGTCGAACGTGATGCCCTT
>CAZMXH010000511.1:0-2576 GCA_964570165.1 uncultured Actinomycetes bacterium | reverse complement strand
CCCCGGCTGGACGCCGCGATGGAGGCCGCGCTGCTGGTCGCCGCGCTCGCCGCCCGCGCGGGCGACCGGGTCGACCTGCTGGCCTATGACCGGGTCGTTCGCGCTGCCGTCGAGCACTCGGGACGAAGCGACGTGCTGCCGCGGCTGGTGAACGCGCTCGCGAACGTCCAGCCCGAACTGCTGGAGACCGATCATCGCCGGCTCGTCGCGGAACTGCTGCGCCGGGCTGGGCGACATGCCTTCGTGGTGCTGCTGACCGGCCTGGACGCGGGACCGATCCAAGACGGCCTGCTCCCCGTGCTGGGCACCCTGACACACCGGCACACCGTGCTGGTCGCCGCCGTCGCGGACCCGAGGGTGGAGGAGATGGCGGCCGGCCGCGGCGACTCGGCGGCCGTGTACGGGGCGGCCGCGGCGGCCCGCGACCGGCTCGGTCGCTCACGCGTCTCGCGACTGCTCGAGCGGCACGGCGCGCACGTGGTCGACGCGCCGCCGGACGAACTGGCGCCGGCGGTCGCCGACGCGTACCTCGCGCTCAAGGCGGCCGGACGCCTCTAGCCGCCCTCGCTCCCCCGACGACTTGTCAGGCCTGACAATTCGCTGGCCAGCGCGGATGCGTCCGCCTACCCTGACAAGTCGCGATGGCGAGCGGCTCACCCTGCCATGGGCAGCGTGTCGCCGCGCTCGGTGAGCGTCAGGTCGCCCGTCCGACCCGCGCGGGCGGCGCGCCGTCCGTAGGTCCAGACGTACGCCAGGAACGCACCCCACGCGGCAACACCGATAGCCACCCGCCCCCAGGTAGGCAGGCCGGACGGCGTCACGAAAGCCTCGATCGCGCCCGAGACGGCAAGCACCGCCGTGAGACCGATCGCCATGCCGGCCGCCACCCGGCCCTCCTCGGCCAGCGCGGCGGTGCGGGTACGCCCACTAGGATCGATCCACGCCCAGCCCAGCCGAAGTCCGGCGCCGGCAGCGACGAATACGGCCGTCAGCTCGAGCAGCCCGTGCGGTGTGATCAAGCCGAAGAACACGTCGAGCCGGCCGTGGGCGGCCATCAAGCCGCCCGCCTCCGCGATGTTGATGGCGTTGACGCCGAGGATGTACAGCACCGGGAGCAGCGCGACGCCGAGCAACAGCGAGCCGGCCGCCACCCAGGCGTTGTTGGTCCACACCTGGGCCGCGAAGGACCCTGCCGGGTGCGTGGAGTAGTAGTCCTCGAAGTCATGCTCGACGAGTTGCCGGATCTCCTCTGGAGCGCCCATCTCGGCCTGCACCTCCGGCGAGCCGGCGACCCACCATCCGAGCAGGAACGACACCGCGACGAACGCCAGGCCCGCAGTCACCCACCAGTACCGGGCCCGGTAGACGGCGGCGGGGAAACCCTGCGTGACGAACCGCAGCACGTCCCCCCAACCCGGGTCCGACGGCCCGGCGATCGCGGTCCGCGCCCTGGACACGAGTCGCGACAGCGATGCGAGCGTGGTGGGATCCGGTGCGGCCGAGCGGATTGTCGACAGGTGGGTCGAGGCCCGGCGGTACAGCGTGACGAGTTCGTCCGCCTCTGCCCCGGTCAGCCGGCCGCTGCGGCGGACGAGGGCGTCCAGCCGGTCCCACTCGGGGCGGTGCGCGGCGACGAAGGCATCGAGGTCCACGGATGGCACACTAACCGGAGTGGGCGACCTGATTACCGGCGAGGCCGTAGCGCTCGAAATGCGCCTGGCCAAGCTCCCGTCGCGCGCCGTCGCGATCGTGATCGACCTTGTCGTCCTGTTCGGCGCGGCGGTCGTGCTGTTCTCCGCGGCGGGTGCCGCGCTGCCCGCGCTCGACCCGGCTCTGGCCGCGGCGCTGAGCCTCGTGACGCTCGTCGCCCTGGTAGTTGGCGTGCCGGTGCTGATCGAGTCGCTCAGCCACGGACGCTCGGTCGGCAAGCTGGTGATGGGCCTGCGGGTCGTCCGGGACGACGGCGGGCCGATCCGGTTCCGGCACGCGCTGGTGCGCGCGCTCGCCGGGTTCTTCGTCGACTTCTACGTCACGTTCGGCGTCGGTGCGGTGCTGTCCTCGCTGCTCAGCGAGCGTGGCAAGCGCATCGGCGACCTGCTCGCGGGCACGGTGGTGATCCGCGAGCGGGCACCGGCCCACCGCGCGCCGCTGCCGGCGCTCCCGACGTCGCTGCAGGACTGGGCGAGGAACATCGAGCTGTCCCAGTTGCCGGACGACCTCGCCCTCGCCGCCCGCCGCTACCTGGCGCGGTACCACGAGTTATCACCGGGCGCGCGGGACGCGATGGGCGCCCGATACGCCGCCGAGGTCGCGCGCTTCGTCACACCGCCGCCTCCCCCTGGCACCGCCGCCTGGGCCTACTTGGCCGCCGTCCTGGCCGAGAGAGGGGGCCGTGAGGCCGAACGGCTGGCCGCCCGGGCCAGCCCGGATCGCGGGCCGGCCCAGCAGCCACGGGAGCCGGCAGAACCGGCCCGCGATACCACCGGCACTGACGGGCCCATGGCCCCGCCGGCCTAGCCGCGTCAGTAGCGGTAGTGGTCGGGTTTGTAGGGGCCGTGTTGGTCGATGCCGAGGTA
>CAZMXH010000510.1:0-2577 GCA_964570165.1 uncultured Actinomycetes bacterium | reverse complement strand
ACCAGCTTGCCCAACTCGTCGACGTTGCGCGCCTCCGCCCGAACGATCACGTCGTACGGCCCGGTGACGTCCTCCGCCTGCGTGACGCCGTCGATCTCCGCGATCTCACGGGCCACATCAGCTGCCTTTCCGACCTCGGTCTGGATGAGGATGTATGCCTGGACCACGGGCGTCCTCCAAGGTTTCGGGAGACTGGCCGCTAACCTACCGCCTGGTCCCGACCCCTGGGGAGTCCGATGCCGGAGAACGTAGCCGACCTTGGCGAGTTCGGCTTGATCGCGTCCGTCACCGCGCGCCTGCCGCAGGGCGAGAACGTCGTGCTCGGCCCCGGTGACGACGCTGCCGTGGTGGCCGCCCCTGACGGCCGTGTCGTCGTGGCAACCGACATGCTGGTCGAGCGCCGTCACTTCCGGCGGGACTGGTCGCCCGCCTACGACATCGGCCGCAAGGCGGCGGCGCAGAACATGGCCGACATCGTCGCCGTCGGCGCGCGCCCGACCGCGCTGCTGCTCGGCCTCGGGGCTCCACCGGACCTGCCCGCCGAGTGGGTGCTGCAGGTGGCCGACGGGATGCGAGACGAGGGTGGCCGGCTCGGCGCCTCCGTCGTCGGTGGCGACACGGTCTGGTCCGATGCCGTCGTGCTCGCGGTCACCGCGCTCGGGGATCTCGGGGGACGGAACCCAGTCAGCCGTGGTGGCGCGCGGCCGGGCGACATCGTGGCGGTGTGCGGCAGGCTCGGGTGGGCTGCCGCCGGACTACGGGTGCTGTCCCGGGGGTTCCGGACGCCACGGGTGCTCGTGGACGCGTACCGCCGGCCCGAGGTTCCCTACGAGGCCGCGGACACGGCGGTCGAGCTTGGAGTGACCGCGATGTGCGATATCAGCGACGGCCTGCTCGCCGACTTGGGGCACATCGCGCAGGCGAGCGGGGTAGCAATCGACGTCCACCCGGAAGCGCTGCCACCCGACCCGCCGGTAGCGGAGATCGCGGCGCTGCTCGCCGAGGACGCCGAGCGGTGGGTGCTCACCGGAGGTGAGGACCATGCTCTGGCGGCCACATTCGCCCCGGACGTCACGCTGCCGGAGCCGTGGCGGGTCGTCGGTAAGGTCAGCGCCGGCGCCGGGGTGACCGTGCGCGGGGAGCCGTACCCGGGCGCCGAGGGCTATCGGCATTTCGGCTGACCCGGTAGGCCGGGGGGACGGTCAGCGGGGGACCTTGCCCGCCTTGATGCACGAGGTGCACACCGAAAGGCGCTTGCGGTTGCCGCCCACCGTGGTGCGCACGGTCTGGATGTTCGGGTTCCAGCGGCGAGGCGTCCGGCGATGCGAGTGCGAGATGCGGTTGCCGAACCCCGGGGCCTTGCCGCAGACGTCGCAGATGGCGGCCACGCGTGACTCCTAGCATCAGGGGCGGACGGTGCAAAGTCTGGTGCGCCCGAGGCGGGGCCCCGCCGCGGGCAACCGCTCTAGGCTACCCGGTGCGGGCCGGCGGGCCAAACCGCCGCCCCGCTGACCGGGGTCAGGATGCCCGCGCGGGTCTGGTCGTCTCATGTGCCGCGTGGGATCGGCAACGGATATCGGCTGAAGACGTCACGTCAATGATCGTCGGTCTCCTCAATGATCAACAGTGCGCCATCGGGCACTTGGGAGCGGTCTCACCGCACGGATGATCATTGAGGAGACCGACGATCATCGAGGTCGGCCGGACCCCGGGATCGTTCACCGCGACGACGGTCAGCTCATCCATGTCGACACCGTGGACTGCCGCGTCGGCTCAGCCAGGATGCTCGCGGGGTTCGTCGCGGTGTCAGTAGCCGCGAGGGTGCCCGGTGCGGTTACCCTTCGCGCAGGTGGAGGCCGAAGGGAGAGTAATGCCGCGGCAGCCGGTCCTCGACGCGCGGGTCGCGCTGCGCTGGTGCCAGGCTGCGCTCGGCGCGCTCGCGGACGCACGCGAGGAGATCGACGCGCTGAATGTCTACCCGGTTCCCGATGGTGACACGGGAACCAACCTCTACCTGACCATGGAGTCGGCGACACAGGCCGCCGAGTCGGCGGCGGCCAAAGAGGACGCGACGGTGGCCGACGTCATGGCGGCCGCGGCGCGCGGCGCACTGCTCGGCGCCCGCGGCAACTCCGGCGTCATCCTCGCCCAGATGCTGCGCGGGGTTGCCGCGGCGTTCGCCGACCAGCAGCACGAGGGCGACGGGGCCGCGCTGACGGCCGCGCTCGAGCGGGCATCCGCAGAGGGTTACGCGGCGGTAGCGAAGCCGGTCGAGGGCACGATCCTCACCGTGGCGCGTGCGGCCGCCGACGGCGCGCGGCGCTCGGACGAAGCCGGAGAGCCGCTTCCCCAGGTGGCTCTCGCCGCGGCGGAGTCGGCCCGCGAGGCACTGGAGCGCACGCCCGAGCAGTTGGACGTGCTGAAGCGCGCGGGTGTTGTCGATGCCGGGGGCCGGGGGCTGACGGTCGTGCTCGACGCCTTCGACACCGTGCTGACCGGCCGCCGCCCCCTGCCGCGCCCCCGGGAGCTCGCGGCCCACGACCTCCCGGAGGTGGCGCTCACCGAGCCCCGTTCCGC
>CAZMXH010000509.1:0-2577 GCA_964570165.1 uncultured Actinomycetes bacterium | reverse complement strand
CAGTCGAAGACCTTGCCCGGGTTGAGAATGCCCTGCGGGTCGAGTACGCGCTTGATGTCGCGATGCAGCCGGATGCTCACCGGGCCGATCTCGCGGGCCAGCCATTCCTTCTTCAGCACGCCGACACCGTGCTCCCCGGTGATCGTGCCGCCCAGTTCCAGCCCGAGGTCCATGACGGCACCGAAGGCCGCGTGCGCGCGGGCGGCCTCGTCCTCATCCGCCGCGTCGAAGCACACGGTCGGATGCATGTTGCCGTCACCGGCATGACCGACGACGCCGATCGTCACGTCATGGTGAGCAGCGATCTTGTCTACTCCCTCGAAAAGCTCGGCCAGCCTGGTCAACGGCACGCACACGTCGTCGATCATCGTCGTGCCGGACACCCGCTCCAGGGCGAACAGTGCCAGCCTGCGAGCGGCCAGCAGCAGTTCACCCTCGGCTGGGTCGGACGCCTCGACGACATCCGTCGCGCCGGCCTCCTCACACAGCCGGGAGATCTCCGCGATCTCGGCCGCTCCGGCGCCGCCGCCGACGTCGGACTGGGCGATCACCATCGCTCCGGCGTCCTCCGGCAGGTCCATCCGCTTCCACTCGTTGACGACGCGGATCGTCGTCGCGTCCATGATCTCGAGCAGGCTCGGCACCAGGCCCCCGCGCACGACCGCGGAGACCGCCCGCGCGGCGGCGGCGGGCGCATCGAACAGCGCGGCCACGGTGTGCGGCCGCTGCGACTCCGGCCGCAGCGCGAGCGTGGCCTGCGTGATCACACCGAGCGTTCCCTCGCTGCCGACGAACAGTTTCGCCAAGTCGTAGCCGGCGACCCCTTTGACCGTCCGATGCCCAGGACGAACCACCTCGCCGGATGCGAGCACGACCTCCAGCGCGCGCACGTAGTCAGTGGTCACCCCGTACTTCACACAGCACAGGCCGCCCGAGTTCGTGGCGAGGTTGCCGCCGATCGAACAGAACTCCCAGCTCGAGGGGTCGGGCGGGTAGTACAGCCCATGCTCGGCAACGGCGCGGGAGAAGGCCGCGTTCATCACACCCGGCTCGACCACCGCGATCCGGTTGGCGGGGTCGATCTCGACGATGCGGTCCATCTTCTCGAGGGAGAGGACGATGCAGCCGTCTATCGCGTTCGCCGCTCCGGACAGCCCGCTCCGGGCACCCTGCGGCACCACGGCAACCCCCAGCTCGGACGCCACCCGCAGGGTGTGCTCGACGTGGGTGCGCTCCCTGGCGAGCACAACGGCGGCGGGCATTCCCGCCGGGCAGAACAGTGCCTTGTCGTACCGGTAGGAGTCCATCCGGTCCGGATCATCGATCACCGAGCCGTCCGGGATCCCCGCGCGGAGGGACGCCACAACATCGCCCATACCGCCACCGTAGCCCCGCCTTCACGAGTTGTCAGGCCCGGCAAGTCGCCCACCTGGCGCGGCGCCGGCCGTCACCCTGACAAGTCGAGAAGGGAGGGTCACAGGTTGCCGCGGCTGGCCTGCTCCCGCTCGATCGCCTCGAACAGCGCCTTGAAGTTACCCTTGCCGAAGCCCAGTGATCCGTGCCGCTCGATCAGCTCGAAGAACACGGTAGGACGGTCTCCGATCGGCCTGGTGAAGATCTGTAGCAGGTAGCCGTCCTCGTCCCGGTCGACCAGGATGCAGCGCTTCTTGAGCTCCTCGATCGGCACCCGCTCGGTTCCGATCCGGGCCCGCAGCTCGGGGTCGTCGTAGTACACGTCCGGCGTCGGCAGGAACTCCACGCCTTCGTCCTGCATCGCGTCCACGGTGCGCAAGATGTCGCTCGTTGCCAGCGCGATGTGCTGGCAACCCGCGCCGCCGTAGAACTCGAGGAACTCGTCGATCTGTGAGCGCTTCTTCCCGATCGCCGGCTCGTTGAGCGGGAACTTCACCCGGTGGTTGCCGTTCGCGACCACCTTGGACATCAGCGCGGAGTACTCGGTCGCGATGTCGTCACCGACGAACTCGGCCATGTTCACGAAGTTCATGACCTTGTTGTAGAACTCCACCCACTCGTCCATCTTGCCGAGCTCGACGTTGCCCACGCAGTGGTCGATGGCCTGGAACAGCCGCGCGGGTGCCCCGGCCCGCTTGACGTAGGACGAGGTCCGAGGGACGTATCCCGGCAGGTAAGGGCCGCCGTAGCGGGACCGGTCGACCAGCGTGTGGCGGGTCTCGCCGTACGTCGCGATCGCTGCCAGCCGCACGGTTCCGTGCTCGTCGGAAGCCTCGTGCGGCTCTGCCACGACGGTGGCGCCGACGGAGCGGGCGTGCTTGACGCACTTGTCCACGTCCGGCACCTCGAGGGCGAGATCGACGACTCCGTCTCCGTGCCGCCGGTGGTGGTCCAGCAGGGGGCTGTCCGGGGCGACGCCGCCCTTCACCACGAACCGGGCCGATCCGCTGCGCAGGACGTACGCCTTGTGGTCCCGGTTGCCGGTCTCCGGTCCGGAGTACGCCACCAGCTGCATGCCGAAGGCGGACTGGTAGAAGTGTGCGGCCTGGGTTGCGTTGCCGACCACGAAGACCACGGCGTCCATCGCGGTGACCGGGAACGGGT
>CAZMXH010000508.1:0-2577 GCA_964570165.1 uncultured Actinomycetes bacterium | reverse complement strand
AACGTCTACTTCAGCTTCGTCATCCGGTTGATCATCTTCTTCGGCATCGGGTTCATGCTCCCGGTGTTCGTCGTGCTGCTGAACGCCGTCGGTGTGCTCAGCCAGCAGACGCTGGCGAACGCACGGCGATGGATCATCGTCGGCGTGTTCGTCTTCGCCGCGCTAGCGAACCCGAGCGGCGAGCCGATCACCATGCTGTCACTGGCGATCCCGATGTACCTGCTGTTCGAGATCGCCATCCTGGTCTGCAAGTTCAACGACCGGAGGCGCGAGCGCGCCCTCGAACGCGATCTCCCCGACGACGAGGCCGCCCCGCTGGAGGAGGTACCGCGCGACCCGTCCGACGACATGCCGTCCAACCTGGATGACGACGACACCACGTAGCTGCCGCTGAGTCATCCGTCCTGACAGGCTGGAGAACGGGCCGGGGCTTCGCTCGGGTAATCTTCCGGCGTGCCCGTCCGCGATGTCGTACTGCTGGTCAACCCGACCGCCGCCGGTGGCCGTGGCGCGGAGGCGGCGCGGGCTGCGGCCCGTCGCCTCGCTGCCGCCGACCTCCGAGTGCGGGAACTGGTCGGCAGCGACGCGCGGGAGAGCCAGGACATGGCCTACGGTGCGGTCGACAGCGGTGCGGACGCCCTCGTGGTGGTGGGCGGCGACGGCATGGTCCACCTGGCGCTGCAGGCGCTGGCCGGGACCGACCTGCCGCTCGGCGTGATCCCCGCCGGCAGCGGCAACGACTTCGCCCGGGAGCTCCGACTGCCGCTGACGGACCCCGTCGCCGCAGCCGAGGTGGTCGTCGCCGGCCACGAGCGGGCTGTGGATCTCGGGCGGGCTGGGGAGCAGTGGTTCGCTGGAGTGGTGGCCGCCGGGTTCGACGCGAGGGTCAACGACCGGGCGAACCGGATGCGGTGGCCGTCCGGCCGGTTGCGCTACAACCTGGCCATGCTGGCAGAGCTCGGCGTCTTCCGACCGGTGCCCTACGTGCTCGAACTCGATGGCGAGGTGTGGGAGACCAGCGCGATGCTGGTCGCGATCGGCAACAGCACGTGCTACGGCGGTGGCATGCGCGTCACCCCGGGAGCGTTGCTCGACGACTCGCTGCTCGATGTCATGGTGGTCAAGCCGATCTCGAAGGCACGGTTCCTGATGGTGTTCCCGAAGGTGTACTCGGGAACTCACGTGCAGCTTCCGTACGTGGAGGTGCGGCGGGCCCGGCAGCTGCGTGTTGAGGCGCCCGGTATCACGGCGTACGCCGATGGCGAGCGGCTTGGCCCGCTGCCGCAGAAGTTCGAGGCGGTGCCGGCTGCGGCTCGTGTCCTCGTGCCGTCCGGCATGACCGCCCCACCACCACCACAACCGTTTTGATCATGGGAGATATCTGGTAAGTTCGCGCCCGACGGCAGATATAGCCCATGATCAACGCGGTGCGGGCCGGTAGCGTGGAAGCATGAGCTCGCCTGCGGAGCGGTACGCGGCCTCAAGGCGCCGGCAGGCGGAGCGGGTGACCGCACTCGGGCGCTTCGCCGCGCAGTACGACTTCGAGTTCGATGAGTTCCAGGTGCGTGCCTGTACGGCCGTGGAGGCCGGGCGAGGCGTGCTGGTGGCCGCCCCGACAGGGGCCGGCAAGACGGTGGTCGGCGAGTTCGCGGTGCAGCTTGCGCTGGAGCGCGGGCGCAAGTGCTTCTACACCACGCCGATCAAGGCGTTGTCGAACCAGAAGTACCACGATCTGGTCGCTCGCCACGGCGCGCCGCGGGTCGGCCTGCTGACCGGCGACAACAGCATCAACGGCGAGGCGCCCGTGGTCGTCACGACCACGGAGGTGCTCCGCAACATGCTGTACGCCGGCTCGCCGACGCTGGCCGGGCTGAGCTACGTCGTGCTCGACGAGGTGCACTACCTGGCCGATCGTTACCGTGGCGCGGTCTGGGAAGAGGTGGTCATCAATCTTCCCGAGTCGGTCAGCGTGATCTCGCTGTCGGCCACCGTGTCGAACGCCGAGGAGTTCGGCGCCTGGCTGCAGACCGTGCGCGGCGACACCGATGTCGTGGTCGAGGAGCGGCGCCCGGTACCGCTGTGGCAGCACGTCATGGTGGGGCCGCGCCTGCTCGACCTGTTCGTCGCGGACGGGCAGAAGCGGGTGAACCCGAACCTGCTGCGCTACGTAGAGCCGATCCGGGGCGGTCGCGGCCGAGGACATCGCGGGCGGCGACCCCGTGGCGCATACACGCCCGGCCGGGTCGAGGTTCTCGAACGGCTGCACCGCGACGATCTGCTGCCCGCGATCACGTTCGTGTTCAGCCGCGCCGGATGCGACGCGGCGGTCCAGCAATGTCTCGCGGCCGGAGTACGGCTCACCACCCCAGAGGAGCGGGAAGAGATCAGGGAGCTGGTCGAGGAGCGCTGTGCGGGCATCTCCGATGACGATCTCGCCGTGCTCGGCTACGACGAGTGGCTCGACGGTCTGGAGCGCGGCGTGGCGGCGCACCACGCCGGGATGCTGCCCACCTTCAAGGAGGTCGTGGAAGAGCTGTTCGTCCGCGGGCTGGTGCAGGCGGTGTTCGCGACCGAGAC
>CAZMXH010000507.1:0-2580 GCA_964570165.1 uncultured Actinomycetes bacterium | reverse complement strand
TCGCAGCCTTGTCGCCTCCGGCGTCACCGTGCAGCTGACCACGAAGTACCTGGACGAGGCCGATGAGCTCGCCGACGAGATCGTGGTCATCGACCACGGGCGGGTCATCGCTACCGGCACGCCCGAGGAGCTCAAAACGAAGACAGGGTCGCAGACGCTGGCCGTGCGGCCCGAGGACGAGACGCACCTGCCGCTCGTCACGTCCGTCGTCGGTGAGCTCGCCAAGACGACACCTGATGTGACCGCTTCCCGGGTCACCGCGCCGGTCACCGACCCCGCAGTGCTGCCGGCCGTGGTCCGCCGGCTCGACAATGCCGGCGTGCTCGTCAGCGAACTGACGCTCCGTAGCTCAAGCCTCAACGAGGTGTTCCTCGCACTCACCGGGCGCCCCGCCGATGAGGTCGAGGGCTCCACCGCCAACGACGAGACCGAAAGGACCCAGGCATGACCGCCGCCACCGCGACCACACCCGCCGATGGCGGGCTCAGCTCGCATGTCGGCCCGATCGAGGGGCTTCGGCAGTCGCTGACGCTGGCCTGGAGGACCATTGTCCAAGTGCGCCACAACCCGTGGGAGCTCAGCGACTTCAGCATCCAGCCGATCATGTTCGTGTTGCTGTTCACGTTCGTGTTCGGTGGCGCGATCTTCGAGGACTGGCGGGCCTACCTCCAGTTCATGGTTCCCGGGATGCTGGTGATGAACATGCTGTTCGTCACCCTCTACGTGGCGCAGGGCCTGAACACCGACGTCACCAAGGGGGTGTTCGATCGTCTCCGGGCGCTGCCGATCGCCCGTTGGGCGCCGCTCGCCGGGCGGATCGCTGCTGACCAGGTCAAGCAGCTGTGGTCGATCGTGCTGGTGCTGGCCATCGGCCTGAGACTCGGGGTCCGGCTAGGCAACGGGTTCGCCGGCCTGCTCGGTGCCGTGGCGCTGCTGCTGGTCTTCGCGCTGGCGTTCTCCTGGGTTTCGGTTCTGATCGGGCTGACCGCGAAGGACCCGGAGCGCGTCCAGATCTTCGGCTTCACGGCGCTGTTCCCGGTCACGTTCGTCAGCAACGTGTTCGTACCGGCCGACACCATGCCGGGCTGGCTTCAGGCGTTCGTCGACGTCAACCCGGTGAGCATCCTGGCGGACGCCACCAGAGGGCTGATACATGGGGGGCCGGTGGCGGTACCAGCAATGCAGTCGCTGCTGTGGGCCCTCGGGATCGTGCTGGTCTTCGCTCCGCTGTCGGTGCGGGCTTTCAAGCGCCGCATCTAGGCGACGAGTCAATCCGGCAGCACGGGTATCGGCTGGCCAATCCGGCGCCCGAGCAGCGACGCCCGGGTCACCGCGCTCGCTCCGTACCGCCCGCGGAGCGTGTCGAGAGCGCCGTCGAGCGGGCTGCTGAGGCGACGCTCCAGCGGTAGCGCCAGCTGAACGACCCTGGCATCGTCCAAGTTCTGGAGCGAGACGCCGAGCAGCGTCAGGCCGGCCGCATCAATCAGCGGGCGGGCCTGGCGCAGCAGCCCGCGAGCGGTGGCGAGTACCACTTCCGTCTCGTCGGTCGCGGCACCCAGCGTGTGCGAGCGCGTCGCCCTAGTGAAGTCGGAGAAGCGCAGCCGGATGGTGACCGTGTGGCACACCCGCCGCCCGGTCCGCAGTCGGCGCGCCACCCGGTCCACCAGCGCGGTGAGAACGGCATCAAGCTCCCGGGGCGAGCGCTGCCTGCGCCCAAGCGCAGCCTGGGCACCGATCGACCGCCGGCGGCGGCCGGCCTGCACCCGACGCGGGTCGAGGCCATGGGCCAGGGCATGCAGTTGATGACCGGCGGCCCTCCCCACCATCGCGATCAGCGCCCGCCGTGGCAGGTCCGCCACGGCGCCGACGGTGGCAAACCCCCGCTCGCGCAGCCGTCGCGCCGTCACCGGCCCCACGCCCCACAGGCGCTCGACGGGCAACGGATGCAGGAACGAAAGCTCCCCGTCGGGCGGCACGACGAGCAGGCCGTCCGGTTTCGCCACGCCACTGGCCACCTTTGCGAGGAACTTGGTGCGGGCAACGCCCACCGTGATCGGTAGCCCGACGCGAGCTCGCACCTCCGATCGCAGCCGGTCGGCGATCTGCACCGGATGCCCGGCACTGCGCCGCAACCCGCCCACATCCAGAAACGCCTCGTCGATCGATAGCGCCTCTACCAAGGGCGTGGTCTGCTCGAAGATCTCGAATACGGCCTTGCTCGCGTCCGAGTAGGCGGACATCCGCGGCTGTACCACGGCCGCGCGAGGGCACAACCGCCGTGCCTCGCGACCGGGCATCGCCGTCCGCACGCCGTACGCCCGCGCCTCGTAGCTCGCCGCGAGGACCACGCCGGAGCCCACGATTACCGGACGGCCCCGCAGCCGCGGATCATCCCGTTGCTCCACCGAGGCGTAGAACGCGTCGAGATCGGCGTGCAGGATCGACGCATCGTTCACGAACATATGTTCGTATACTATGTATGCAGACGTCAAGCCTGTTCGCTAGGGTGTTTGACCGGGGGTTTGACCACGTTCAGCGGGTCGGCCGTCTATTCCCCAGGCGCGTGCTCCTGGGGAAGTG
>CAZMXH010000506.1:0-2581 GCA_964570165.1 uncultured Actinomycetes bacterium | reverse complement strand
GGATGGCCTCGGTGGTTAGCTCAGCGCGGCTCAGCGCCTCGCCGGAGGTCGCGGTGTACCCCTCGTTGAAGATCATGTACATCACTCGCAGCACCGCCGTCAGCCGCTGCGAGCGCTCGCTGTCCGGCGGCAGCCGGAACTCGCTGCCGGCTGCCTTGATCCGCTGCTTGGCCCTGGTGATGCGCTGGGCCATGGTGGTCTCGGGGACGAGGAACGCGCGGGCGATCTCCGCGGTGCTGAGGCCGCCGACGGCGCGCAACGTCAGAGCAACCTGAGAGGCCGTGGTCAGCGAGGGGTGACAGCACAGCAGCAGCAGTGTGAGCGTGTCGTCCACGCTGGACGGCGGTTGCGGTGGCGGCTCGAGCACGACGGCCGCCTGCTCGCGGCGGCGGCGGGCGGCGTCCCTGCGCTGCTGCTCGATCCACCGGCGGGACGCGACCGTGATCAGCCAGGCTTTCGGGTTGTCCGGCACCCCCTCCGCGGGCCACTGGACGGCAGCCGCAAGCAACGCCTCCTGCGTGGCGTCCTCGCACGTGTCGAACTCGCGGTAGCGGCGCAGCACCGCGCCCAGGACCTGCGGCGCCAGTTCCCGCAGCAGCCCGTCCAACCCGGCCTGCGCCGACACGCTACATCCGGTGGTAGATCATCACCGGCCGCACCTCCACCAGGCCTAGCGTCGCCTCCGGTACCCGCGCGGCGATCTCCGTCGCCCGGTCCAGGCTGTCGCACTCGATCAGGAAGAAGCCGGCAAGATGCTCCTTCGCCTCGGCGAACGGCCCGTCCGTCGTGCTGACCTCACCGTCGCGGACGGTGACTCCTCTGCCCAGCGACGGCCCGGTCAGCGCCTCCGAGACGATCAGCTCGCCGGAAGCGGTGAGCTCCTCGTTGAGCAAGGCGTACGCGGCCATGCCCTCGGCGCGCTGAGCTTCCGAGAATCCGTTCCAGGCCGCCCGTGACTCCGGGTTGCTATAGATCAGGATCACGTACTTCACCGCCGCCTCCGGCGCAAATCTCCGAGAAAGCTGGCCCAGACATGTCGAGATTAGCCCTTCAGTATCTACCTCCGTTGCGACAGGAACGCACAGCCAACCAGGCTGCCAACCGGACACAGCCAACGAGGAGGACGGCAATGGCAGACACCAGCGGCAATGAGTCTCCCCGGCCCAGCGCCGGCCTGCGCCGCGCTACCGGCAGGGACCGCGGCGAGTGGTTCGAGCTCCTCGACGTTTGGGGCGCCGCCGAGCGTCCGTACCGGGAGATCGTCGACTGGCTCACCGGGGAGCACGGCATGAGCGGCTGGTGGGCGCAGAAGCTCACCGTCGAGTACGAGCAGGCACGTGGGACCCGCGCTCCCGGCGTCCGGCACGGCGGCACGTTCACCGTGACCGCAAGCAAGACAGTGGCGGTGCCGGTCGAGCGGTTGTTCAGCGCCTTCGTGGACGTCGAGCAACGTGCAAGCTGGCTCCCCGGCGTGGCGGTGCACGAGCGGACGTCCCGCCCGCAGCGCTCGGCACGGTTCGACTGGGAAGACGGCGCCTCCCGGGTAAGCGTCGACTTCGCCAGCAAGGGGGCGGCCAAGAGCCAGGTCGCCGTCGCGCACGAGCGGCTGCCGGACTCGAGGACAGCCGAGCGGACCAAGACGTACTGGCAGCAGCGGCTGGCCGCGCTCAAGAACATGCTCGAGCAGTAAGCACGACTATCAGGAGGAACCGATGTCCGAAGTGAACTACCTGGCTTTGCTGGCAGCGGCCGTGGCTGCATTCGTGGTGAGTACGGTGTGGTACGCGCTGCTCGGCGGTCAGCTTGCCGCCGCCGGTCCCGCCGCCGGTCCCGCCGCCGGAGGTGCGCCGGCGCGGCCACCGGCCTGGAAGGTACTGGTAGAGCTCTCGCGCAGCCTTGTGGTCGCGGCGGTGCTGGCGGGCCTCGTCATCGAGGTCGGCATCGCCGGGCTGGCCGGCGCGGTGCTGCTCGGGCTCGTGGTGTGGCTCGGGTTCCCCGTCGTGCTGCTACTGGGCTCGATCATCTGGGAGGACGTGCCCTGGCGGCAGGCCGCCATCCACGCCGGCGACTGGCTGGTGAAGCTGGTGGTTGTCGCCGTGATCGTCGCCGCGTGGCAGTGACGTTGATCGCGACGCCGAGCCAGGCGCTGTAGGAGGGACGGGGAACGTGCCGAGCATCTGGAGTCCGACTATTCCGCAGGTCCCGGGGTAGCCCGCACCTCACCGACCTGTTCCTGCAGATGTCACAGGGAGGGCCGGGCGCCATGCGACTAGAGAGGACGCGAGATGACCACCGTCTCCCAGATGCTCGACACCCACCCGATGGACCTGAGCCACATCGACCGGAAGCGCCTGCAGGCCTGCATCGAGGCGTGCTTCGAGTGTGCGCAGGCCTGTACCGCCTGCGCCGACGCATGTCTCAGCGAGGACATGGTCGCCGAGCTGAGGAAGTGCATCAGGCTGAACCTGGACTGCGCCGACATCTGTGTCACGACCGGCAACGTGCTCTCGCGGCACACGGCCTACGACGCGAACCTGACTCGCTCGATGCTCCAGACGTGCGCCACCGTGTGCAACTCATG
>CAZMXH010000505.1:1314-2582 GCA_964570165.1 uncultured Actinomycetes bacterium | reverse complement strand
GACCAACGAGTACTAACTCGCCGACTACACGCGGGAGTAGCTGATCTAGGAGCGACAGGATCTGCTCGCTCCGCTGCTGCCGGGCATGTAGGAGCCACCGCACCCGATGCGGCTCGGTGACGACGAGCGGGACTACTACGTCCGCTCCGGCGCGCAGTCGCCCGCGGGGGGAGGCACGCCGTGACCGGCGGCGCCGCGGTGCTCCTGGCCCAGTCCGCGACCGCCGGCTCCACGGGTGAGGCCGTACTGTTCTGGATCCTGGCGCCGGTGGCGGTGCTGGCCGCGCTCGGTTTGGTGATCTCGCGGAAGGCGGTGCACGGCGCTCTGTTCCTCGCCGTCGTCATGGTCGCGCTGGCAGTGTTGTTCATCGCGCTCGAGGCGCCGTTCCTCGGCATCGTGCAGATCGTCATCTACACCGGCGCGATCATGATGCTGTTCCTCTTTGTGATCATGTTGGTCGGTGTGGACGCCAGCGACTCGCTGGTGGAGACGATCCGCGGCCAGCGGGGTGCAGCGCTGCTGGCGGGCCTCGGTCTCGGGGTGCTGCTGGTCTCGGTCACGGGACGCGCGCTGTTCAGGGAGCCGGCGGGGATGGAGGCCGCTGCGCCGGAGGGGACGGTCATAGCGATCGCGGACTCGATCTTCTCCCGGTACGTATGGTCGTTCGAGATCGTCGCTGCGACACTGATCACCGCAGCGCTTGGCGCCGTGGTGCTCACGCACCGCGAGCGGCTGTTCCGCCGCCCCACCCAGCGGGAGCTCGCCCAGAGCCGGTTCGCGTCCGGCAGCGGCATCGAGGCTTCCCAGCTGCCCAGCCCTGGCGTATACGCCCGGCACAACGCGGTGGATGTCCCGGCGCTGTTGCCGGACGGCACGCTCAGCGAGCAGTCAGTTCCCACGCCGCTGATGGCTCGGGGTGCCGTCCGCGGAGTCGAGGAGTACGCGGTGCACGAGGCACTGGAGCGGACCGCTGAACACGGCGACGGCGAGACGGACGGCGACGAAGACCGCGAGGAGGGGGACGACAGGTGAGCCCGACTCCGTACATCGTGTTGTCCGCGCTGCTCTTCACCATAGGCGGTGTCGGAGTCCTCGTACGCCGCAACGCGCTCATCGCCTTCATGAGCGTGGAACTGATGCTGAACGCGTGCAACCTGGCCTTCGTGACGTTCGCCCGGGCCCATGGCACCATCGACGGCCAGATCATCGCCTTCTTCGTTATGGTGATCGCCGCCGCCGAGGTGGTCGTGGGGCTGGCCATCATCGTG
>CAZMXH010000505.1:0-1304 GCA_964570165.1 uncultured Actinomycetes bacterium | reverse complement strand
CGATCTACCGAACTCGCAGGTCCGTGTCCGTCGACGACGAAAGCCTGCTGAAGCTGTAGGGGTGAGCTGACCGTGCAGTCTGTGCAAGCCGCCGAGGGGATCTTCTCGCTGGCGTGGCTGTTGATCTTCTTCCCGCTGGTGAGCGCCGCCGTGCTGCTGCTGGGCGGGCGGCGGCTGGACCGGGTGGCTCCCACGGTCGGCACGGTGATGCCGGCCGCGTCGTTCGTGGTCGCCGTAGCTGTGTTCGTCGCGATGCTCGGCCGGGGCGCGGAGGAGCGGGCTTTCTCGGTGGATCTGTGGGACTGGTTCGCCGTCGGTGGCTACGAGGTGTCGGTCGGGCTGCTGGTCGACCAGTTGTCGATGGCGTTCGTACTGCTGATCACCGGGGTCGGCTCGGTTATCCACTTGTACTCGATCGGATACATGGCCGACGACGAGCGGCAGCGCCGGTTCTTCGGCTACCTGAACCTGTTCGTCGCCGCCATGCTGCTGCTGGTGCTGGCCAACGACTACCTGATCCTCTACATCGGCTGGGAGGGCGTCGGGCTCGCGTCGTACCTGTTGATCGGGTTCTGGCAGCACAAGGACTCCGCCGCCGTCGCGGCGAAGAAGGCGTTCGTGGTCAACCGGGTCGGCGACGCCGGGATGACGCTCGCGGTCATGTCGATGTTCGTCGTGTTCGGGACCACCGCGTTCGCCGGCGTGTTCCCGGCGGCCGCGGAGGCCTCCGAGGGCTGGCTGATCACCATCGGGCTGCTGCTGCTGCTGGGCGCGTGCGGGAAGTCGGCGCAGTTCCCACTGCAGTCGTGGCTGCTCGATGCCATGGAGGGCCCGACGCCGGTTTCCGCGCTCATCCATGCCGCGACCATGGTCACAGCCGGCGTATACCTGGTGGTGCGGTCCGCGGCGATCTACGACGGAGCGCCCGTCGCAGCAACCGCCGTCGTTGTCGTCGGCGCGATCACGCTGCTGATGGGCGCGATCATCGGATGCGCGAAGGACGACATCAAGAAGGCGCTGGCCGGGTCGACGATGAGCCAGATCGGGTACATGATGCTGGCCGCCGGCCTCGGCCCGGCGGGCTACGCCCTTGCGATGTTCCACCTACTGACCCACGGCTTCTTCAAGGCCAACCTGTTCCTCGGCGCCGGGTCGGTCATGCACGGCATGAACGACGAGGTCAACATGAGGCGGTACGGCGGGCTCCGCCGGGCGATGCCGGTCACCTTCGTGACGTTCGCGGCGGGCTACCTGGCAATCATCGGCTTCCCGCCGTTCGCCGGGTTCTTCTCCAAGGACCGGAT
>CAZMXH010000504.1:0-2604 GCA_964570165.1 uncultured Actinomycetes bacterium | reverse complement strand
TCCCGGACGAGTATCTCGAGGCGAGCGGGACGTACGAGATGACGCCTGAGCAACGCGTCGAGTGGGAGGCAGAGGTGCGTTCGCTGTATCGCGACGGCATGGTCCGGATCGTCGTGACCCCAACGTGGGCAAAGCTGATCGACTTCGAGACGACTCTGCCGAGCGCGGTCGAGGAACTGATCCGGCAGCGAGAGGAGCGTCAGCACCGCTGAGCGGTGTGCGGTCGCTCACGTTGGAGTTCTAAAGCGGCAGCGGTGCAGTCCATCCTGTCAAGATCAGTGCCGCCACAGTGATGGTGATGTTCGTCAAGGCGTGGGCAACAATCAACGGGATTGTTGATCCGGTTCGTTCTCTGAGCCACCCTGCGGCCATGCCCACCACGAACGCGAGGGGCAAGACAACGGGCACCTGGTGTATCAGCGCCCACAGAGCTGCCGTGACCACAATTGTTGGCCATGCCGCAAGATGCCGCCTGAGCCAGCCGAATAAGGCGCCGCGGAACAGGAGCTCTTCTGCGAGAGGAGCCAACAACCAGCTGCGGCCCAGGATCAGAACGGCGGTCCAGGCGTTGGCATCGGCGAGTCGGCCGTCGTCCGATCCAATGCCGGCGAGCACGTCGAGAACTGACGGTTCAGGAGTCCACAGCAGGGAGACCAGCCCGTAGGCGAGAAGGGCGCCCACGCACACGGTTGCCCATACGCCGAGTCCGACTGCCAACGTCTTGGCGTCGACGGAGGCGAGGCCGAGCCCGCGCCGCCGCGATCCGCGGAAGGCGATGAGGAGGGAAGCAACGAGCAGGGCGTAGACCTCGGCGACGATCACGACAGCCATGGTGTCGACGGTGAGGTCGCCCGCCAGACGGCTCGTAGCGAAGCCTGCTGCTGCGGCGGCGAGCATCCAGCCGCCGATCGCTGCTAGGAGTCGCCGACCCGAGGGTGCTTCGCTATCGCGGGTCGTCTGGAGATTCGTCGCCATGAGCGGCAAACTACGCGTGAATAGTTGGAGTAGTCAAGATATTTGAGTACTCCAATCTAGTAGGGTCGCCTACGTGGCCGACGGTCGGGAAGCGCTCGCGGGCGACGTGTGGCGGAAGATGTTTGACTTCATGATCGAGACCCGGCCTCAGAGGGACGCCGTCCTGGCCCGCCTGGGCCTAACCCCTACCGAAGCCAAGGCGTTGGGCTCGCTGCACCGCGATCACGGTCGGAGCATGAAGGAGCTTGCGGCCGAATGGAGCTGCGATGCCTCCACAGCGACGTGGGTCATCAACCGACTTGAACAGCTCAGCCTGGTCGAGCGCCTTCCTCACCCACGAGACCGCCGAGTCCGGCTGGTCGTGCTGACCTCCCGCGGCGCTCGCGCCAAGGGGCAACTCCTTCAAGGCATGTACGTTCCCCCGCGCGAACTACACCGGCTCGACCGCGATGACCTGCGCACCCTGAGCAACCTGCTGGCCCGGTTGACCGAGCCCGCATCCGCCGCCGACGAATCGTGACCCCATGCCCTCGCTGCGGGCTGCCGGCACAGGCGGCCGACCGTGGTGGCGTACACGGGGAGCGGGTTGGCCGTGTGTAGCTCTGCCTGTCCCGCCTCACTCGATACGGGCGATCACGTCCCCCATCTTGACGACGGCTTCCTCCGGAACGAGGAGGCGGATGGTCCCCGCCGCTGGCGCGGGGACCTCCGTGGCAACCTTGTCGACCTGCACCTCTGCGATGAGCTGGTCTTCCTGCACGGTGTCGCCGTCCCTGACGAACCAGGTGGACACAACGCCCTCCGAGCCCGGCCCCTTGTCAGCGACGGCCGGGAACGGGACATCGGTCATGCCTTCACCACGCGGTGGATGGCATCCTCGATGCGGTTCTGGGTCGGCAGCACCGCGTACTCGAGCGACCGCGCGTAAGGGAGCGGCACGTCGGGGACGGCCACCCTGGCGACCGGGGCGCGCAGCATGCCGGGGTCGGCATCTGTCACTGTCGCGACGACCTCGCCGGACATCCCGTATGACAGGTAGTCCTCGTCGACCACGACCAGCCGCCCTGTCCTGGCCACCGACTCGAGGACGGTCTCCCGGTCGAGCGGCTTGAGGGTGCGCAAGTCGACGACCTCGGCGTCGATGCCGCCGTCGGCAGCCAGCCTGTCCGCGACGTCGAGCGCGTCGTGGACCGAACGGGAGACGGTGACGACGGTGACGTCCCCGCCCCCCCGGACAACCGCGGCCTTGCCGATCGGGACCTCGTAGGGCTCCTCCGGCACGACGTCGGTCGCCCGCGGGTTCTTGGCCATCCAGGGCAATCCCATGATCCCCTTGTGGAACATGTACACGACCGGGTTGTCGTCCCGGATCGCGGAGATGATCAGACCCTTGGCGTCGTGCGGCGTGCTGGGGACCACGACCTTCATGCCCGGCAGGTGCGCGAACGTCCCCCACAGGCACTGGGAATGCTGGGCGGCATCGGAGTATCCGCCGCCGACGGCTGTCGTGACCACCATCGGGACCTTGACGTTGCCGCCGGACTCGTAGTGGATCTTTGCCATGTGGTTGTAGAGCTGGTCCATGCAGACGCCGAAGAAGTCGACGAACATCAGCTCCGCGATCGGCCG
>CAZMXH010000503.1:0-2611 GCA_964570165.1 uncultured Actinomycetes bacterium | reverse complement strand
AGGTGCTCGTCTGGCTCGGGTTCGAGCCGCAGCAGTGGCTGATCGGCGACCCGCTGAACTCCCTGTTCCTCATCGTGGTCATGGTGTGGGTGCAGGCCGGCTTCGCCATGACCGTGCTGTCGGCGGCCATCAAGGCCATCCCCGCCGATATCACCGAGGCGGCACAGCTCGATGGAGTGTCCGGGTTCAAGATGTTCCGGTACGTCACCGTCCCGAGCATCCGGCCTGCGCTGGTGGTCGTGCTGACAACCATCGCGATCATCACGCTGAAAGCATTCGACATCGTCCGGACGATGACGGGGGGTCAGTTCAGGACCAGCGTGGTGGCCAACGAGTTCTATACCCAGGGATTCCGCCTAGGCAATACCGGCATCGCGTCCGCTCTTGCCGTCCTGCTGTTCGTCCTGGTCATTCCCGTAGTCGCGTATAACATCCGGCAACTTCGATTGGCGGAGGCGCAATGAGCGCGGCAGTTACCGCCCCCCAGGCAGGAGCTGAGCTCCGGGTCGACGCGGCGACCCTCAGCGGCCGCGCATACAAGCGTCTTACCTCGCGCGGCGCGTCGATTGCCGCGCTGATCATCGCCGTGCTGTGGACGATTCCGACGTTCGGGTTGCTGCTGACGTCATTCCGTCCGGAGCAGTCGATTCGAGGCTCAGGCTGGTGGACGTGGTTCACCAACCCAGAGTTGACGCTCGAGAACTACACGGAGACGCTGTTCGGCGGGGCGTCGTTCGCAACGTTCTTCATCAACTCGATCGCGATAACCATTCCTTCGGTGATCATCCCGGTGACGCTGGCCTGCCTGGCGGCCTACGCGTTCGCCTGGATGAAGTTCCCGTTCCGGCACACGTTGTTCGTGGCGGTGTTCGCGCTGCAGATCGTGCCCCTGCAGGTGGCGCTTATCCCGCAGCTGCAGATCTACGTCTGCCTGGGACTCAACGGCACCTTCTGGCCGCTGTGGTTGTCGCATACGGTCTTCGCGTTGCCGCTAGCGGTGTTCCTGCTGCACAACTTCATGCGGGAGGTCCCCGGAGAGCTCATCGAGGCGGCCCGGGTCGACGGCGCGGGGCATGTCACGATCTTCCTGCGGATCATGACGCCGCTGATCGTCCCCGCGATCGCCGCATTCAGCATCTTCCAGTTCCTGTGGATCTGGAACGACCTGTTGGTGGCGCTGACGATGGTGGGCGGCACGCCGGACGTCGCACCGCTCACCGCTCGCATCGCCGAGCTAGCCGGCAGCCGGGGCAGTGACTGGCACCTGCTGTCGTCCGGTGCGTTCATCGCGATGATCGTGCCGGTGCTGGTGTTCGTGTTCGCGCAGCGATACTTCGTCCGCGGCCTGCTTGCGGGCAGCGTCAAGGGCTGACCGCTGCGAGCGGCACTACGGGCGACCCACGCCCGGTGGTTGGGTCACCTGATCGCTTCCATCTGGGCGATCAGATGACTCAGCCCCCATAGTCGGAGGCGGCGGGCCACCTGATCGCGTCTTACCATGTGGACGCTTGCGGATCAGGTGACTTACTCCCGGGCCTTCCTGACGGATGGGTAACCTGATCCGCTTTTAGATCCGGTCCGCCTGCCCGCGCCGCTCGATCAGTGCGGCGACACCGTCCAGGACGAACGCGAGACCGTACTCGAAGTCCTCGTCCGGCCCCTGGTCACCGCCGTCGAACACGCCCGCCGCCAGAACCCGAGCAAGCGCGGGGTGACGCCCGTCCTGCACCACTCGAGCCAGCAGCTGACCGTAGATCCGCTCCCACTCTTCCGGCCCGATCCCGGTGCGCACGCCCGCCTGCACGCGGGCAAGCTCCTGCTCGGCCGCGCTGAGGACGTAGCCGCTGAGGATGACGAGGACGCCCACCTTGTCCTCCTCGGTGAGCCCGGTCCCGCCCATCGCACGCAACGCGCACTCCATCCACTGCAGGCTGTTCGGGCCCATCGGCGGCGTACCGAAGGCGTGGCCGAGTGCCCAGGGGTGCCGGCGAAACAGGGCCACGTTCTGCTGGGCCCACTCGCGCAGCGCGTCCCGCCAGTGGTCCGGCATCTGCTCCGGGTCGGGCGCCGGCGCGGCGACGGCATCGATCATCAGCTCGACCAGGTCGTCCTTGCTGGGGATGTACCGGTAGAGCGACATGGTGGTGACGCCGAAGCGCTCGGCGACGCGCCGCATCGTCACGGCGGGGAGCCCGTCCGCGTCCGCGATCTCGATGGCCGCCGCGACGATCCGATCCACGCTCAGGCTCGGTTTCGGCCCGCGGCTCGGCGGCTCGCGAGTGCGCCACAACAGCTCGAACGTCCGCTCCGGACCTGGTGCCGTGGACATCTGCCTCCCCGCTCTTGACTGCTCCGACACAACTGTGTATAGCATAAGCAGTATGTATACGGGATATACAGTTTATGTCGGCCACAGTTTCAGTACCGAGAAGGGACCAGAATGAGCGGGACGGCGATCGTCGCCGATGGGTTGTCCAAGCGGTACGGCAGAGGCGTAGCCCTCGACGGACTCGACCTGTCCGTGGCTACCAGCACCGTCCACGGGTTGCTCGGTCCCAACGGCGCGGGCAAGACCACGACAGTACGGGTGCTCGCAACTCAACTGCGCCCC
>CAZMXH010000502.1:0-2616 GCA_964570165.1 uncultured Actinomycetes bacterium | reverse complement strand
GGTTCAACAGCGCGTCAACACTCGTCAGCTGCGCGGCGCGTTGCGCGGAAAGAGCTCGTCGAGCTCGCGCAGCACGTCGTCCGGGATCGTCACCTCGATCGCTTTGACGTTCTCGAGCACCTGCTCCGGGCGGGTCGCGCCGGTGATCGAGCTCCCCGAGGCGGGCCACCACGCCATGCTGGACCAGCCGCTCATCCTGCTCACCGCGCTGCGGACCCTGCTCGCGGACTGGGAGCACTCGGAACCCCACCGGCGCCGCTGACCGGCTGGCGGTGGGTCGTCTCCCGGAGCCGCAGCGCCCGCGTCCCTGCGCGGTCCGCTCAGGGAGTCACGCCGGACCGCTGCTCGCCAGCCCGGCGGTGACCGCCTGGTGCGTCGCCCGGGCCAGTCGCGCGCCCCACAGCGAGCGGGGTCCGCCGTAGGCGTGCGGGCTCCCGGTCGCCGGGCAGACCACGGCGACCGCGTCGGTGGCCGTCCCCGTGCCGGGGATGCCCGCCTCACCCAGCGCCTGGACCTTCGCCTCGGTCACGGTCATGACGGCGTTGACCAGCGCGGCGTCACCGAGGCGCTCGGGGACCCAGCAGACGAGGTTGATGGTCCCGACCGTGGGCACGTCGACGAACCCCTCGTCCGGGGCCGCCGCCCACGTGGGGAGCGTGACGCCGACCGTGGCGGCCACTTCGGCACCGTGGTCGGTGCCGTACCGGGCGGCCGCGCATGCGGGCCGGCCACCCGCATCGCCTATTGCGGCATGGGCATCGGTCGCCCGTCGAGCGCCGCGAGCAGGCCGCGGATCATGCGATACAGGTACCAGAGTATCGGAAGCACCATCACGAAGGAGAGGAGGCCGAAGGTGACCAGGGCGAGGGCCCCGGACAGTATGAGCCAGAACAGTGTCCACCAGCAGGTGCGGATCATCCAGTTCATGTGACTGTGCCAGACGGTGCCACGGGCGTCGTCGCGCTTGACGTAGTTGATGATCAGCGCAATCACGGTGAGCAGCATCATCGAGACGATCGGGCTCGCGATGTGCAGGCTGTAGTCGATCAGGGTGATCTTCCGCAGGCCCTGTTCCTCGGGCGGCGTGACGATCTCGACATCTGCCATGGGCATTCCTCCAATGGCCGTTGCGTTTCCAGCGTCCGGCGACGCGCAAGCACCTAGATGCGGGCGCTCCCGCGAAAGACAAGGGCCGGCGATCGCCGGCCCCATGGAACAATCGGGCCCGGGTCGCCTACTCGACCGCCTTCACCATGTCCTCGACCACCTTCTTGGCGTCCCCGAAGACCATCATGGTCTTGTCCATGTAGAAGAGCTCGTTGTCGAGCCCCGCATAGCCGGAGGCCATCGAGCGCTTGTTGACGATGACCTGGGACGACTTGAACACCTCGAGGATCGGCATCCCGGCGATGGGCGACTTCGGGTCCTTGGCGGCGGGGTTGACCACGTCGTTGGCGCCCACCACCAGCGCCACGTCAGCCGTGCGCAGCTGCCCGTTGGCGGTCTCCATTTCGAGCAGTTGCTCGTAGGGCACGTTGGCCTCGGCGAGCAGGACGTTCATGTGCCCCGGCATCCGGCCGGCGACCGGATGGATGGCGTAGCGCACCTGGACGCCGCGGTCGATCAGCTTGTCGGTGAGCTCCTTGAGGGGGTGCTGGGCGCGGGCGACCGCCAGGCCGTAGCCGGGCACGATCACCACGCTGTCGGCATTGGCCATCAGGAAGGCCGCATCGTCGGCCGAGCCGCTGCGAACGGGGCGCTGTTCGCCGCCACCGCCGCCGGCCGCGCTCGTCTCGCCGCCGAAGCCGCCCAGGATCACGTTGAAGAACGAGCGGTTCATCGCCCGGCACATGATGTAGGACAGGATGGCGCCCGAGGAGCCGACCAGGCTGCCGGCGATGATCAGCATCGGGTTGTTGAGCGAGAAGCCGATCCCGGCGGCCGCCCAGCCCGAGTAGCTGTTGAGCATCGACACCACCACCGGCATGTCGGCCCCGCCGATCGGGATGATGATGAGCACGCCCAGCACGAAGGCGATCGCGAGCATCAGCAGGTAGGGCGTCCAGGCCTCGGTGGCGGCGAACCAGATGCCGAAGGCGACCATGGCGATGGCCAGCCCGAGGTTGATCATGTGTTGCCCGGCGAAGACCACCGGCGCGCCCTGGAACAGGCGGAACTTGTACTTGCCCGAGAGCTTGCCGAAGGCGATCACCGAGCCCGAGAAGGTGATCGCGCCGACGAAGGTGCCGATGAAGAGCTCGATCCGGTTGCCGATCGGGATGGGCTCGCCGCGATCGACGATGTTGAAGGCCTCGGGTTCGGCGACCACCGCGATCGCGATGAACACCGCGGCCAGGCCGATCATCGAGTGCATGAAGGCGACCAGCTCCGGCATCTTGGTCATCTCGACCCGCCGGGCCATGATGGTGCCGATCGTGCCGCCCACCAGCAGCCCGACGATGACGTAGCCCATGCCGGCGGTCGCGAGGTCGCTGCGCAGCTTGAACAGGAGCGCGACGGTGGTCAGGATGGCAATCGCCATTCCGACCATGCCGAAGGTATTGCCGCGCCGTGAGGAAGTCGGATGCGAGAGTCCCTTGAGCGCCTGGATGAAGC
>CAZMXH010000501.1:706-2620 GCA_964570165.1 uncultured Actinomycetes bacterium | reverse complement strand
ACGAAGGCGTCCCTGACGACGAGGGCGTGCTGGTCTCGGTGGACGACGCAGCACCTGGGCCGTTGGCCCGGGACGTGGTTCGCGCTCGGGAGTGGGCAGACGAGCAGCAGCAGGCCGGTGGCACAGGGGACCGAGATCGCCTCGAGCCCGGGGTCAGCGATCGCGCCTGGGCACAGGTATCGGTCAGTGCCCGGGAGTGCCTCGGCGCGCACCGCTGCCGCTTCGGCACCGAGTGCTTCGCCGAGCAGGCGCGGGCTCGGGCGATGGAGGCGGACATCGTGGTGACCAACCACGCGCTCCTGGCGATCGACGCCCTCGAGGGGCTGAGCGTGCTACCCGAACACGGCGTGGTCGTCGTGGACGAGGGCCACGAGCTGGTTGCGCGAGTGACCAGCGCGGCGAGCGCGGAACTGTGGCCGGGCGTCGTGGAACGGGCGGGTCGGCGGGTCCGGCCGTACGTCGACGACGGCGACGCGTCAGAGCTGGAGGACGCCGCCGAGCCGGTGCGCCGGGCGCTGCTCGAAGCGCCCGTGGGCCGGCTGGACATGCCGCTGCCGGAGTTGCTGACGGCAGCGGTGATGGGGGTCCGCGACGCCAGCCGAGCCGTGCAGTCGGCGTTCGCCGCGGCCGCGAAGGACGACCGCGACCCGGACGCCGAAGCCGGACGCCGTACTGCGAAGGCGCTGGTCGATGAGATGTTCGCCACCGCGTCGCGGATCGCGGCCGGCAGCGAGCAGGACGTCGTGTGGGTGGAGGAGCGCGAGCGGGGCGGGCGAGTGCTCAAGGTCGCTCCGCTGTCCGTGGCCGGACTGCTGCGGGATCGGCTGTTCGGCGAGTCGACGGTGATCGTGACCTCGGCGACGCTGGAGCTCGGCGGCTCGTTCGATCCGGTGGCGCGCTCATTCGGCCTCGTGGGCGAGAACGGGCCCCGGTGGCGCGGGCTGAATGTGGGGTCGCCGTTCGACTACGCCAGACAGTCGATCATGTACGTGGCGCAGCACCTGCCGCCGCCGGGCCGGGACGGGCTGCGACCGGAAGCGGTCGACGCGCTCGCGGACCTCGTAGCCGCGGCTGGAGGGCGCACGCTGGGCCTGTTCTCATCACGGCGGGCAGCCACCGAGGCCGCGGAGGCGCTGCGTCCGCGGTTGGCGGACGTGCCGATCCTGTGCCAGGGCGACGATGTCGTCCCCACGCTCGTCCGGCGCTTCGCCGAGGACGAGCGGACGTGCCTGTTCGGCACCCTCTCGCTCTGGCAGGGCGTCGACGTGCCAGGCGCGACCTGCCAGCTCGTGGTGATCGACCGGCTGCCGTTCCCGCGGCCGGACGACCCGCTGATGTCCGCACGGCAGCGAGCGGTGGAGCGCGCCGGCGGCAACGGTTTCATGACGGTCGCCGCGACGCATGCGGCCCTGCTTCTCGCCCAGGGTATGGGCCGACTCATCCGCCGCTCGACCGACCGGGGAGTGGTGGCGGTGCTCGACCCGCGGCTGGTGCGTGCCCGCTACGGAGGCTACCTGCGGGCGTCGCTGCCGCCGATGTGGTTCACGACCGACCACGGCCTGGTAGTGAACGCCCTGCGCCGGCTGGCCGGCGCAGGGCATGGCGCTAGACCCGGCGCATCACTGTGACGACGCGGCCGAGCACGGTCGCCTGGTCACCCGGGATGGGGTCGTAAGCATCGTTCTGCGGCACCAGCCAGACCTCGTCACCGGTGCGCTTGTAGGTCTTGACCGTTGCCTCGCCGTCGATCATCGCGGCCACGATCTCTCCGTTCTCGGCCACCGGCTGCTGGCGGACGACGACCCAGTCGCCGTCACAGATCGCCGCGTCGATCATCGAGTCGCCCGTGACCCGGAGCAGGAACAGCGTGCCCTCGCCCACCAGCTGGCGGGGGAGCGGGAAGACCTCCTCCAC
>CAZMXH010000501.1:0-696 GCA_964570165.1 uncultured Actinomycetes bacterium | reverse complement strand
GCCTGCTCGGCGAGCCCCGGCCCGCCCGCGGCGATTCGGCCGACGACGGGCACGTACGCCGGCTGCGGATGCTCGTCATGGATACCGGTGACGTCGACTGGTACCTCGTCCGGGTCCGGGACCAACACTTCGAGGGCCCGCGGCCGGTTCAGATCGCGACGGATGTAGCCCTTCTTCTCGAGGACGTTCAGCTGGTGTGACACGCTCGACGGGCTCGACAGCCCTGCGATCTCGCCGATCTCGCGCATGCTCGGCGGGTACCCGCGCTGTGCGACCGAGCGGCGGATCGCGTCGAGCACGCGTTGCTGGCGCGGGGTGAGCCGGCGGTTCGGCTCCGGGAACTCGTGCACCGTGCCGCCGGCCAACGCGCCCGGCTTCTGTTCCTTCTCGCTGCCCACGGCCGCCTCCTTCGTCTCGGGCCGCCCGGGGGGCCTGCCCGGCGGCCTGTCATGCCAACCCCAAGGCTAGCGCGAACGAAGGACACGATCAAAACATATGTTCGGGGCGTGTCGACTCTGTCGGTGGCGGGGTGTATAACGTCGTACATGGGTTCGGTTCGAACGGTAGTACGGGGCGAAAACGCCGGTCAAAAGGGTGCGGAGCGGCTGGCCGGGGTGCGCGCGCCGCAGCGGGTCCGCGACAAGACGGCAGGTCACGCAGCGGTTCGGGCGGCGGCCGAGCAGGCCACGGTGACGG
>CAZMXH010000500.1:0-2624 GCA_964570165.1 uncultured Actinomycetes bacterium | reverse complement strand
GTCGAGCTCAAGCGCAACGAGGCGATCGGGCAGTTCGACCTGTTCGGCGCCGACGACAGGCAGCACGCCGGCCTGCAGGTTACGGTGCCGGAGCTCAGCGAGTGGGACAAGCGGGTGAAGCTCGGCTACGAGCGCGAGATGCTCGGGCTGTACGTGTCGGACCACCCGCTGTACGGGCTCGAGCACCTGCTCGCGCAGGCCACCGACCGGGCTATCTCAGCACTGGCGGACGAGGACGAGTGCCCGACCGGCACCACCGTCACGATCGGGGGTCTGATCACCGGGCTCCAGCGGAAGGTCACCAAGCGCGGCGACAGCTGGGCGATCGCGACCGTCGAGGACCTCGAAGGCTCGGTCGAGGTGATGTTCTTCCCGTCGGCATACCAGCAGTACGGCCTTCAGCTGGTCGAGGACGCCGTGGTCGTGGTCAAGGGCCGGCTCGATCGCCGCGACGAGTCGCCGCAGGTGATCGCGTCGGAAATGACGCTCCCGGACACCTCGCAGGCGCCTTCCGGCCCCTTGGTCGTCACGCTGCAGGCCGTGCGGTGTACGCCGCCGCTCATCGAAAGGCTCAAGGAGGTGCTCGCCACGCATCCGGGGACCACGGAGGTTCATCTCCGGCTGCAGGGGCCGGAGCGCACGACGGTGATGCGGCTGGACGACGGCCTGCGGGTCACGCCATCCTCCGCGCTGATGGGCGATCTCAAGGCGCTGCTCGGTCCTGGCTGCCTCGCTCCGAGCGGCAAGAACAGCTAGCCGGAGCGCCCGATCCGGGCGGTCTTGGCTCCCGTGAGGCGGACGAGGTCGGTCGGCGCCAACTCGATGTCGAGCCCGCGCTTCCCCGCGGAGACGTAGACCGTCGCGTGCTCCATCGCGGTCACGTCCACGATGGTCGGCAGCCGCTTGCGCTGGCCGAACGGGCTGATGCCGCCGACCACGTATCCCGTCGCGCGCTCGGCCGCTGCCGAGGCCGCCATCCCGGCCCGCTTGCCTCCATGCGCGGAGGCGACCGCCTTCAGGTCGAGCGAGCCGCAGACAGGGACGATAGCGACGACGAGATCGCCGTCGACATCGGCCAGCAGCGTCTTGAACACCCGCTCCGGCGGGACGCCGAGTGCCTCGGCGGCCTCCATCCCGTACGACCGGGCCGTGTTCCGGTGCTCGTAGGGATGAAGTGTGTGCGGCACCCCTGACCTGGCCAGCAGTGTCGTGGCCGGGGTGCTCGCGCCGGGCGCTGTCGTCCTCCGCCGGTTCATGAGGTCATCTTGCCCGTCCGAATGAGCACGTTCTAGGGCCTGTTTCCGGGCTGTTACCGGAAGGCCCCATCCGCGAGACGCCGGCGGCCGAGATCGGCTGGGCGCTGCCGGCGTCTGCGACCCTGGTCGCCTGGTTCGGGGCGACGTTTGTCTACTACCGCCGGAATGACCCGGTCCATCCGCACCGCTGTGTCCCACGATCTGGGCGACGGGTCCGAGGGTCGGATGCCGTGCCTAGACTCGGAGACGTGATACGCCGGATTGACCTGCGCGGACAGGCCGCGCCGTCGGGCTACCGCGACTTGCTGCCCCGCGCGCGCGTCGACGTGGCGGCTGTCGTCGAGCAGGTCCGCCCCGTGGTCGAGGCGGTGCGCGACCGGGGCGCCGCCGCGGTCCGGGAGGCGACGCAGAGGTTCGACGGGGTGGAGCCCGAAAGCCTTCGGGTTCCGCGCGAGGTGCTGGCCGGGGCCCTCGAAGGGCTCGATCCGGACGTGCGGGCCGCGATGGCGACATCGGTCGAGCGGGCACGCATGGCCCACGCCGCCCAGCTGCCGGTCGAGGCGGTCACCCAGATCGCCCCGGGCGCCACCGTCACCCAGACGTGGCGGGCGTTGGACCGCGTAGGCCTCTACGCCCCCGGCGGGGCCAACCGGCTGCCCTCCAGCGTGCTTATGACAGTGGTGCCGGCCATGGTCGCGGGGGTCGGCCAGATCGCGGTCGCCAGCGCGCCGCAGCGGCACACCGGCTGGCCGGACGCGACGGTCCTGGCAGCGTGCGCGCTGCTGGGCGTCGAGGAGGTGTACGCGGTCGGCGGCGCGCAGGCGCTGGCGATGCTCGCCTACGGGGTGCCCGGCGAGTGCGAGCCGGTGGACCTGGTGGCCGGGCCTGGCAGCGTCTACACGAACGCCGCGAAGCGGCTGCTGCGTGGCATCGTCGGGGTGGACGCCGAGGCCGGGCCGAGCGAGGTGGCGATCCTGGCCGACGACACCGCGGACCCCGCGCACCTGGCCGCCGACCTGATCAGCCAGGCCGAGCACGGCGAGGCGTCCGCGAGCGTCCTGGTCACGTCGTCCGGGCCGGTGGTGGACGCGGTGGACACCGAGTTGGTCCGGCAGGTAGCGGCGACGAAGCACCAGGACAGGATCGCCGCGGCGTTGTCGGGCCAGCAGTCGGCCGCGGTGCTGGTCGACGATCTCGCGACCGGGCTGCGCGTGATCGACGCGTACGCTGCCGAGCACCTGGAGATCCAGGCCCGCGGCGCGCGCGAGCTCGCCCGCCGAGTCCGCCACGCCGGGGCGGTGTTCGTCGGCCCCCACTCGCCGGTCTCGCTCGGCGACTACTGCGCGGGCTCGAACCACGTGCTGCCGA
>CAZMXH010000499.1:0-2626 GCA_964570165.1 uncultured Actinomycetes bacterium | reverse complement strand
GGCCGGCCCGCCGCCCCCCCCCCCCCCCCCCGCGCCCCGCGGGGGCGCCCGCCCCCCCCCCCCCCCCCCCCACCACCCCCCCCCCGCGACGGTTACCGGTCGGTGGGCTGGTTGGGGCGGAGCAGCCGTGGCACGGTGCGCGCGGCGTCCACCGAGACAGGTGCCGCGATCAAGGCCACGCCGAGCGCGGCGACCGCCGGGCCGATGTCCGCGGATTGGAGCGTCGGCCAGGCGACGAGCGAGATCACGGCGAGCACGGTCACCACCGCCACGTAGTCCGGCGCGTCCAGGATCCACCGCGGCGCGCGGTCGGCGGCGAGGCACGTCAGCCCCACGACCACTGCCAGCGGCGGCCCGGCCAGCAGACCGGCCGCAGCACCGAGAAAGGGCAGCGCAAAGTAGCTGACCTGCAGCTCGAGCATCCTAGCGAGCGGAATTCCCGCGAGAGCGGTGAGCACCCCCCAGACCGGGCCATGGGTGAAACCCCAACGGGCGAAACGACCTATCGCGTTCTGCCCGGCCATACCTTCAAGTGTGACCTGCCGATCAGTCGGCGCGCAGCCGATTCCAGGGGCGCGTCGGGTGCGTTGGCGCGGCAGGCACTGCGGGCGCCCGCCGGTAGGCTCCGGTCTTACGTCCGACGCCGGTCCCTGCCGTCCGCGCGACGTCCGGGGACCGCGGTGTCGATGCCCTTGGGAAGCGAGTGGTTGCCGGTCATCTTGGGCTCCACGCGGTGATGAAATGCCATCAGAGCGTGTCGCGGCGGAGGTTGTGCAGCCAGCGTCGCCGAGAGCGGTGAGGAGTAGCCTTCGGTGCATGGTTGACGACAGCGGAACACTCGCCGAGGCGCCCTTCGGGCGCGTCCTGACTGCCATGGTGACCCCGTTCCACGACGATGGGAGCCTGGACGAGGCCGGCGCCGCCGCGCTCGCGACCCACTTGGTCGACGCCGGGTGCGATGGGCTGGTCGTCAGCGGCACCACGGGGGAGAGTCCGACGACCTCGGACGCGGAGAAGGAACGGTTGCTGCGCACGGTGCTCGAGGCGGTCGGCGACCGGGCATTCGTGGTGGCCGGCGTGGGAACCTACGACACCCATCACACGGTGGAGCTAGCCCGGCAGGCGGAGAAGGCCGGCTCACACGGCCTGCTGGTCGTCACGCCCTACTACAACCGCCCGCCGCAGGAAGGCCTGCTCCACCACTTCCGCAAGGCGGCCGACGCCACCGGGTTGCCGGTGATCCTCTACGACATCCCGCCACGGTCGGTGGTGCCCATCGAGACCGAGACGCTGCTGCGGCTCGCCGAGCACGAACGGATCGTGGCGGTCAAGGACGCGAAGGGCAACCTGTTCGCGTCCAGCGAGGTGATCGCGCGCACCGGGCTCGCGTACTACTCCGGAGAGGACGCGCTCAACCTGCCGCTGCTCGCGGTCGGGGCCGTCGGCATGGTGAGCGTCGTGTCGCACGTCGCTGCGACGCAGTACGCGGCGATGGTGCGCGCGTTCGACACCGGAGATGTCACCGAGGCGCTGCGGATCCACCGCCAGCTCATCCCCGCTGTGCGGGGCGTCATGACCCGGACCCAGGGAGCGATCATGGCAAAGGCCGCGGTCCAGCAGGCCGGCATCATCGGCAGCCGGTGGATGCGGCCTCCGCTCGTGCCTGCCACCGACGCGCAGGTCGAAACGCTGCTCGCGGACCTCGCGGAGGCGGGCCTGCGTTGAGCCACCCCCATCCCGAACTCTCCACGCCGCCGCCACTTCCCGACGGGGGCGTGCGCGTCGTCCCGCTGGGTGGCCTCGGCGAGATCGGGCGCAACATGACGGTCTTCGAGTCCGGCGGACGGCTGCTGATCGTCGACTGCGGCGTGCTGTTCCCAGAGGACCACCAGCCCGGCGTTGACCTGATCCTCCCGGACTTCGACTACATCAGGGACCGGCTGGACGCGGTCGAGGCGGTGATCCTTACCCACGGGCACGAGGACCACATCGGCGCAGTGCCGTTCCTGCTGCGCGAGAAGAGCGACCTTCCGCTGGTCGGTTCGAGGCTGACGCTCGCGCTGCTCGAGGCGAAGCTCGCCGAGCACCGGATCGACTCCTACCAGTTCGAGGTCTCCGAGGGCCGGACCGAGCGGTTCGGGCCGTTCGAGGTGGAGTTCCTCGCGGCCAACCACTCCATCCCTGACGCTCTGGCGCTGGCGATCCGGACCCCGGGCGGCGTCATCCTGCACACCGGCGACTTCAAGCTGGACCAGCTTCCGCTGGACGGGCGCCTGACCGACCTGAACGGCTTCGCCAGGCTCGGAGACGCGGGGGTCGACCTGTTCATGGTCGACTCGACGAACGCCGAGGTGGAGGGGTTCACGCCGCACGAGCGGGACATCGCGCCGGTGCTCTCCAGGCTGATCGCCGAGGCCCCGCGCCGGGTGATCGTCGCCTCTTTCGCGAGCAACGTGCATCGCGTCCAGCAGGTGCTCGACGCTGCCGTCGCGCACGGGCGCAAGGTGGCGTTCGTCGGGCGCTCGATGGTCCGCAACATGGGCATTGCGGCCGATCTCGGCTACCTGCGGGTGCCGCGCGGAACCATGGTCGACCTGAAGTCGATCGACGACTTCTCGCCGGACGA
>CAZMXH010000498.1:361-2631 GCA_964570165.1 uncultured Actinomycetes bacterium | reverse complement strand
CCCGATGAGCATCACCGCGGCCCGGGTGCCCGCCGGCGCCGTCGGCTCGCAGAGATGCACGAGTCGGATCGGGTTCCCGTTCACCGACTCGCCGATCACCTCGACCGCGACCCGGTCCGATCGGGACGCCTCGTCCAGCAGAGCCGCCTCGTCGTTCAGCGAGGTCCAGGTGAACCGACCGGCGTTCCCGCCGGCGCTGCCGGAGGCCGACGGCGACGACTGCGGCACGGCGGCTCGTCGCATGGTTGTGGATCGTACCGCCCGCACGGCGCCCGTCCGCCCGCCGGCGCGCCTACCCGCCGCCCTGCGCCCGACCGGGTCACGTCGACTGCCGACGTATCCGGGTAGCGCTGCGGGTACTGCGAAAGACGACGTCAGGAGTCGATTCAGGGCCGATGACCCGGCGCGGGCGCGCTCGTAGCGTCGAGGACATGAGAACGACAGGAATCGCCGTGCTCGGCCTGTTCATCGGGCTCATGGTCGGGCTCGTGCTGTGGGAGATCGTCGGTGTCGCCATGCTCGGCATCGGAGGAGCGTCTTTGGACCTTCCGGGGCCGGCTGTTGTCGTGGCTCGCGCGGTCACGCCGCTGTGCGGGGTCATCGGCGCAATCGCCGCGGTGGCCATCGACCGCCGCAATAGCACCAAGGGGAAGGCGTGACGCTCAGCCGCAGACACTTCCTGCGGCTCGGGTTGCTCGTCCCGCTCGGTGTGGCCGGGTGCGGCGGCGGGCTCTTCCCGCGCGGGGGAGCGAACAACTCCGCCGAGGGCAGCGCCGGTGCGGTGCTCGAGAGCGCCGCACCCCTGCCCGAGCCGTTCCAGGTCCCGCTGCCGGTCCCGCCGGTGCTGGCTCCCGTGCGCACAGCCGGCGACACCGACTTCTACGAGATCACCCAGCGGCTCGGCAGGGTGGCGATGCTACCCGGGCTGACCACCGAGATTTGGGGCTACAACGGCATCTTCCCGGGGCCGACGATCGAGTCACGCCGCGGACGGCGGACCGTCGTCCGGCATCGCAACGAGCTGCACTTCCCCACGGTCGTGCATCTGCACGGCGGCAGGACGCCGGACGAGCACGACGGCTACCCGACGGACCTGGTGCTGCCCGCCGGAGGTTGGGACGGGCACGTCTCCCACGGCGAGCCGCTGGCTGATGGCGAGTGGGCGTACGAATACCCGGTGGACCAGCCTGCGGCGACCCTCTGGTACCACGACCACAGCATGGACTTCACCGGGCCGAAGGTCTACGGCGGCCTGGCCGGCTTCCACCTGATCCGCGACGACGAGGAGGAGTCGCTCGGGCTGCCGTCCGGCGAGCGCGACATCCCGCTGATGATCGCCGACCGATCCTTCGGGGAGGACGGGTCGCTGCGGTATCCGGCGCGAGAGCACGGCACGCACGATGGCCCGGGCGTCGAGCCCGACTTCATGAGCGGGGTCCTCGGCGACTGCATCCTGGTCAACGGGGCGCCGTGGCCGGTGCTCGAGGTCACCAACACCCGCTACCGATTCCGGTTGCTGAACGGGTCCAACGCCCGCCGCTACCGGCTCGCGCTCGACCCGCCGCCGCCCGACGGGGCGTCATTCATCCAGGTGGGCAGCGACCTGGGCCTGCTTCCGGCGCCGGTCGCCCATGGCCGGATCGACATGGCGCAGGCCGAGCGGTTCGACGTGGTGGTCGACTTCTCCGCGTACTCGGCCGGCGAGCGGGTGACGCTGGTCAACGAACACGGGGACGGCCGCACGGCACAGGTCATGCAGTTCGTCGTGGCGCGCCGCGGTGCCGAGGACAGCAGGGTGCCGTCCAGGCTGGCCGACGTCCGCCCGCTGACCAGGTCGGACGCCACTGTGGAGCGGTCGTTCACGTTCGCCCGCGGCGGCGCCAGCCACGACGGCGTGACACTGTGGACGATCAACGGCGAGCGCTTCGACCCCGACCGCGTCGACGCCGAGCCGGAACTCGGCGCAGTGGAGCTCTGGAGGCTACGCAGCCTGAACGTGCGGCACCCGGTGCACCTCCACCTCGCGAACTCCGAGGTGCTCAGCCGCGAAGGCGGGGACCCGCGCCGGACCGACGCCGGACGCAAGGACACCGTGGACCTCGGCAGCGGGGAGAACGCGGAGCTTCTCGTCCACTTCGACGGCTACCGCGGCAAGTACGTCTTCCACTGCCACAACCTGGAGCACGAGGACATGATGATGATGTCCAACTTCCAGGTCGTCTGATCGTCGGGGCGAAGCCGGCGCCGGCCTAGCCCTTCCTCGCGAAGAC
>CAZMXH010000498.1:0-351 GCA_964570165.1 uncultured Actinomycetes bacterium | reverse complement strand
GCCGGCACTGTCACAGGGACCGGCCCGGGAGTGCCATCGACCTGACGGACGTGATCGACGATCAACCTGGCAGCAGCGCGAGGGCGGCCACGGTCCGGGAAATGGTGCGACCGGATGCCGGGACGGCTGTTGATCTCCAGGACGATGTGGTTGTCCGGGGTGGCCGGCGCGGTCAGGTCATGGGTGAGGATGTCGACACCGGCCAGCCCCAGACCGGGGATCGCCGCCGCCGCTCGAACCGCGACGTCGGTGAAGGACGGGTGAACCTCGTCGGTGATGTCGGCCGTCTCAGAGCCTCGCGACGTGTTGGCCGTCTGGTCCAGCACAATGCTCGCCCCGGCCGGCGGCACG